>NZ_JAATOU010000006.1:0-220309 GCF_011806445.1 Pseudoalteromonas sp. HF66 | reverse complement strand
GCTCCAAATTAAAGAAAGCCCGATTCGAAAGAGTCGGGCTTTTTTGCGTTTGGAGCTGTCAGCTTTCAGCCGTCAGACGTCAGCTGAAACACAGAGACATCAGACGTCAGATAATAAATGTCAGCTGAGCGGTGGGGGTGTTTTGTGCAGAGTCTCCCTCAGCAACAAAACCCTGTAGGAGGCACGTCAGTGCCGTATCTAGACCTTAACAAACACATTCATGGCTAAAGCCATTCCTACAACGACACTCTTCCTAGAACCTAGAACCTAGAACCTAGAACCTAGAACCTAGAACCTAGAACCTAGAACCTAGAACTTAGAGCCTTTATGACTTACTCTTTCTAACTCGCAAATCGTGTTTTGTTCAGCTTACTCCCCTTGTCTTTGTTCAGCCTTGGCTAATTGAATGTATTTGGTTTCTACTAGCTGTGAGAGTGGAACAAGTTCGAAGCCTTGCTGTTGTAGTTTTGGGAGTGCTTGCTGTAGAAATGCAACGGTTTCTGGGTAGGGGTGTGCAATAGCGATTGCATAGTTGAAGTGCTCAGCTTTGGTCTTTAGTTCTTCAAGTTGATGTTGTAGCTGGCTTTGGGTGACATTGTTATCAAGGAATACATGACGAGATACGTTTGCGACACCATAAAGGTTGGCAACATTTTGCGCTTCACTTTGGCTAGTTGTTCGACTATCTAAGAAGTACAAACCACGCTTTTTTAGGACTTCCATGGTCCATTTCATAGGCTCAGTTAGCTGTGTTAGCTCAGACCCCATATGATTATTGACACCTTTTACTTGTGGCAATGAGGCTAACGCATGGCCGAGAGTAGTTTGTAACTCGGACTTAGTCATGGTATCTGTTAGGGCTCCTGGACCAAGCGCTTTGCTTTTATCAAGCGCTTGCATTGGAACATGTAAAAGCAATTCTTTATGAGTTTTACTGGCACGCTCTGCAAAAATTTGCGAATAGGGGGTATGGGGCAAGATTGAGAATGTCACTTGCCCTGGTAATTTTAATATTTCAAGATCGCGCTGATGATTACCTATATCATCGATTACTATGGCTATTTGCTTTGCTTGGCAGAATAGCGGTAGGCAACATACGGCGAGTAATAAGCCTGTTCGTAGATTCACTTTTTGTAATTATTATATCCATTGTGAGCATTTACTTACTGCATAATAACTAGCTGCTTTGCTGTAAGTTGCTTTTTGTCTTGTCTATCTAGAAGTGAGCTAAAAAGCGCCAATTCTTGAATGTTTTTTATTATAACGTCTTGGTCAATTTCTGAAAGCATTGTTTGATTAATACTCACATCTGGGGGAATCCCTTTACCATCGATTGATTGACCTGCAGGTGTGTAATAGCGTGCTGTGGTCAGTTTTAATGCTGTATTACCGTTACCTAATGGAATAAGCGACTGCACAGAGCCTTTACCAAATGAGGTTTCGCCAATTAGCACTGCTCGTTGATTATCTCTTAATGCTGCTGCGAGTATTTCAGCCGCAGATGCTGAGTTCTCGTTAATAAGTAGGGCGATAGGGGCACCATTGAGTATGTCACCCTTATGCGCTTGATACTTTTGATTGGCTTCGTTGAAGCGACCTCTGGTTGAAACAATAGTGCCGTTATCTAAAAACAGATCAGCGACTTCAATGGCCCCTTGTAATGTACCACCAGGATTGTCACGTAAATCAATTATTAGCCCAGAAAGTGGAAAGCTATTGGTGACTTGCATTTTTGCAAGTTCTCGAGCAACATCGTGCAGTGTGTGATTGTTAAATGCATTGATACTGATTAGTGCAACGCCTGTATCTGCTAAATAGCCACTAACGCTCTGCAAATTAATTTGTTGGCGTTTAATCGAGAAGTTGAGCTCAGCTTCTTTCTCCCTTTTAACTGCTACATCGACAGCGCTTTGCCCGCTTTCACGAATTAATTTCGCTACTTCTTCAATGCTTTTATCTATAATTGGCTGTTGGTTTATACCAATAACTTCATCATTTACTTGTAAACCAGCAACTGCTGCAGGTGATTTATCAATGATGTTGACTATAAATACTCGACCATCTTCTACTTTGACTTCGATACCTAGTCCTGTGTATCGACCATTAGTGCTACTGAAGATGGCATCGAGCTCATTCTCATCCAGATACTTTGAATAAGGGTCAAGGCGTTCGAACAATTCTTCGACTTGTAAATTATTTGGCTGGTTAATAAATGAATTTTGTAGTTTAAGATCATCTACATAATACGTATGAATATTAAAAAGGATTTCGTTTAATTCATGATGCTGAAGAGACTGTAACGAGGGCTTAGAATTAGCCTGAAACGATTGCAGCATCAGGCAGAGAAAGGTTATAAGCATCATTAAAGACAGCTGAGTGAAAAACTTAGCTGGGGAAAAGTGTGCTTTGCAAGAATGTTTAGTTTTTAGCATCAGCTGCTCCTCATAGAGTGCAGCTATTTAATCAATTAAATGCGTCTGCACCATTTTACAGGATTTACTGCGCGTCCTTTGTGGCGTATTTCGAAGTATAGACCAGGATCCGGTTGTCCGCCGCTTTGACCTACTAAAGCAATTGTCTCCCCTTCTCTAACAAGGTCGCCAACATCGCGAAGTAGAGTTTGTGCGTGGCCATATAAGCTCATGAAACCATCGCCATGATCAATAGCGATAACCCAACCAAAGCCATTTAGCCAGTCAGCGTAAACAACTTGGCCGTTCTGTACGCTTTTTACATTACTGCCTTCTTTAGCGCTGATAAGTACGCCTTTCCAATCTATGTTGCCGTGCTTACGTTGCCCAAAGCGATGGCGTAATGACCCTTTAGTTGGCCAGTCAAGTTTGCCTTTACTACTTTGTAAGCCTAGTAGTTCTACTTTTTGGTTTCGTTCTTGTTCTAGCTCTTCTATTGCGGTTATTAGGGTTTGCTCGTTTTCTTTTAGATAATCAATTGAGCTCTTTGTTTCTTTTAATGCTGATTGTAGTTTGTTGAGGTTAGTTTTACGTTCTTGCTGTGCATTGACTAAGGCTTGCTGACGTCTTTTTTGTTCGTCATATAAAGCAACTAGGCGTTGTTTAGTTTTTTCAAGTTCAGCTTGGTTGTCTGCAATTTCTTGCTGCAGTGCTTTGAGCTCTTCAATTTGTTCGATGCGTGCTTTATTTAAGTAATTATAATAACTTAGTGTACGTTCAATTTTGGCAGTGTCTTGCTGGTTAAGCAGCATTTTTGAGTAGTCATGGCTACCAGCCATGTAAGCACTTTTTAACTGTGCAGCTAATAAGGTTTGTCGCTGTGCTTGTTGGGCTTTCAGCTTTTGTGCCTTTGCTTGCTGTTCACGCTGTTGTTGCTCGTTTTCTTTAACCGATTGGGCTGCAAGATTTAATGCTTTTGCATTTTTAGCAATGTCGAGTTCATGGGCGCGGAGATCTTTGCGCATTTGGGCAATTGACTTGCGTTGACCTTTAAGTTCAGCCTCTGTTTTTTGTAAAGCTGATTGAATATCTGATAGGTCTTTTTTGGTTTGATCTTCATTAGCAACAACCGAAGTTGCTACTAATGAAGTCAGTATTAAACCAATTTTAAGGAAGTGGTTAATACATTTACTCATAGCTTATTTCAGCGTCATGATTGGTTTACCAGTCATTTCACTTGGCTGCTCTAAGCCGAGTAGGTGGAGCATGGTTGGTGCCACGTCACTTAATGTCTTACCATCATGCGGTGTTGCATCACGGCCAACATAGATAAATGGCACAGGCTCACTTGTATGTGCAGTATGTGCTTGCCCCGTTGCTGGGTTAGCCATTTGTTCAGCATTGCCATGATCGGCTGTGATCAGAGCTTCACCGCCATGTTCTTCAAGTGCTGCAACCACACGACCAATACAGTGATCAACTGCTTCACAAGCTTTAACTGCAGCTTCAAATACACCTGAGTGACCTACCATGTCTCCGTTAGGGTAGTTACAGATGATAGCATCGTATTTACCGCTAGCGATTGCTTCAACAAGTTTATCGGTCAGCATTTCAGAGTTCATTTCTGGTTGCAGATCATAGGTTGCTACTTGAGGTGATGGGATCAGTTCGCGAGTCTCACCAACAAACTCATCTTCACGGCCACCGCTGAAGAAGAAGGTAACGTGTGCGTATTTTTCAGTTTCAGAAATACGTAGCTGTGTTTTACCTTGTTTCTCTAACCATTCGCCCAATACGTTTGTTAAGGGTTCCGGTGCAAATGCAATCGGCGCTTTGATGTCTGCTGCATACTCAGTCATCATTACAAAAGCGCTTAACTTAGGTGATTTTTTCTTATCAAAACCACTGAAGTCAGCATCAACAAAGGCACGAGTCATTTCTCGTGCTCGGTCAGCTCTGAAGTTAGCAAAAATAACTGTATCACCGTCATTAATTTCAGCAGCTGATTGGCCCTCTGGCACAACAGTTGTTGCAGCAACAAATTCATCGTTTTCGTCACGTGCATAAGCGGCTTCAAGTGCGGTAACGCCATCTGTATAGCTGTATTCAGCAATGCCACTAACCATAACGTCATAAGCAAGCTCGACACGGTTCCAACGGTTATCACGATCCATTGCATAGTAACGACCAACAAGCGTAGCTAAACGGCCGCAGCCAAGTTCTGTAAATACGGCTTCGATTCGTTCAATTGATGCTTTTGCACTGCGTGGCGGCGTGTCACGGCCGTCTAAGAAACCGTGAAAGTAAACTTCTTTTGCACCGCGCTTGGCAGCAAGTTCAATCGTTGCGACAATGTGATCTTCATGACTATGAACACCACCTGGGCTTAAAAGACCCATAATATGAACGGCTTTGCCAGCCTTTACAGCTTTGTCAATATTATCAACAAGTGCTGGGTTGCTATCGAACTCACCATCATCAATCGCTTTAGTAATGCGAGTGAAATCTTGGTAAACAATACGGCCAGCACCTAAATTTACGTGGCCTACTTCAGAGTTACCCATTTGTCCTGCAGGTAAACCAACATCAAGTCCCGAACCTGAAATTAATGTATGTGGGCGGGTTGCCCAAAGGTTATCGAGTACTGGGGTATTAGCAGCAAGAATAGCGTTACTTTCTGTGTCTTCACGGTATCCCCAACCGTCTAAGATCATTAATACCAATGGTTTTTTATGCTCTGTCATTATAGCTCCTGAAGATTGGCACTTATATATCACTAGCATACCGTGTTTTATGGTTTTGATCAGCTATCAATATGTCATATTAAAATATTTCACGCCCTAGCATTTTCAATTCAAGCACGTATACTTGCGTGGCAAATTTTAATTAACCCATGGCTATGCGCTGTGGCACCTAAATTTCTTAGTGGAAAACGCATGGATCAATATATTGAATTTATCTCAAATCATCCGGTTTTGAGCATTATCTGGTTGGCATTAGTCGCAATGCTGATCAGCAGTTGGTTTAAAAGTAAATTTTCGGCTATTCGTCAAATCAATCCACAGCAACTTACTTTGCTAATTAACCGTGATGATGGTCAAGTCGTTGATATACGTTCACAAAAAGAGTTTAACTCTGGCCGTATTGCAGGCGCAACTCACTTAAATCCAGAAAAAGCAAAGCAATCTGATTTTTCAAGCCTTGAAAAGTTTAAGACTAAACCCATTATACTAGTATGTACCACGGGCATGACTGCCTCAGGTATCGGAACTGCAATGCATAAAGCAGGTTTTGAGCGTGTTTATGTATTAGCGGGCGGTATGGGCGCTTGGCAATCAGCTAGCTTACCAACAACGACCGGTCGTTAAACAAAGCAGCTAACAGCCCGATAGAGGAATTATTATGAGTAAAGTTGTTCTTTACACCAAAGCATACTGTCCATTCTGCCAACGCGCTTTGGCGTTATTAGAGAGCAAAGGTGTAAACTACACGAATATCGATATTGGTGTTCACCCTGAGCGTCGTGATGAAATGATCGACAAAGCTAATGGTGGTTACACGGTTCCGCAAATTTTCATTAATGATGAACATATCGGCGGTTGTGACGACATGATGGCAATTGAAGCGCAAGGCCTTTTAGACGCAAAGCTTAACGCTTAATAAATTTTAAATATAAAAACGAATACAAGTTAGGAATTACAATGAACGAAGAAAATCAAAACGCAGCAGCAGAACAACAAGCAGGCGCTCAATTCTCAATTCAACGCATTTATACTAAAGATGTTTCTTTTGAGACACCTAATTCACCTGCTATTTTCCAAAAAGAGTGGACCCCTGAAGTTAAGCTAGACTTAGATACTCGTTCTAACAAATTAGAAGAAGGTGTATTTGAAGTTGTTCTTGCTTTAACTGTGACGGCTTCAATCGGTGAAGAAACAGCTTTCCTTTGTGAAATCCAACAAGCGGGTATTTTCACTATCGGTGAAGTTGAAGAAGTTCAGCTTGCGCACATGTTAGGTGCTTTCTGCCCGAACGTACTTTTCCCTTACGCTCGTGAAGCAGTATCAAACCTAGTTAACCGTGGTACTTTCCCACAATTAAACTTAGCGCCAGTTAACTTTGACGCACTATTTGCTCAATACATGCAACAACGTGCTGCTCAAGACCAACAGGCAACTGCAGACGCATAAGCTATGAGTACAGCACAATCAGCTGTTACAGTATTAGGGGCGGGGTCTTATGGCACCGCCCTTGCTATTTGCTTTGCCAGAAATGGTCACCCAGTTACCTTGTGGGGCCGCAATAGCGATGACGTTGCTACGCTTGCAGCTGAGCGGAAGAATCAACGTTATGTTCCTGATGTTAGCTTTCCTGAAACGCTTCAATTAGAAGCTAATTTAGAAACGGCAGTTAAAGCAAGCAAGATCATTCTTGTTGTTGTGCCAAGTCATGCGTTTGCAGGCACGCTTCAAAAAATTAAACCTTGGTTGTCAGAAGGTGCCGAAGTTGCATGGGCTACTAAAGGTTTAGAACCTAATACTGGCCGTTTATTGCAAGAAGTAGCAGTGCAAGAGCTTGGGGATGATATCCCATTGGCTGTGCTTTCTGGGCCTACTTTTGCTAAAGAAATGGCAATGGGCTTACCAACGGCTATTTCGGTATCGTCGACTTCTAAAGATTTTGCAAAGCAGCTGGCAGACCTTTTACACTGTGGACGTTCATTTAGGGTGTATAACAATGATGATTTCATTGGTATACAACTTGGCGGCGCGGTTAAAAATGTGATTGCAATTGGCGCAGGTATGTCTGACGGCTTTGGTTTTGGTGCTAATGCACGAACAGCTTTGATCACTCGTGGTTTAGCTGAGCTTTGTCGTTTAGGTTGTGCATTAGGTGCACGTTCAGATACCTTTATGGGGATGGCTGGCCTTGGTGACTTAATCTTAACCTGTACAGATAACCAATCTCGTAACCGTCGTTTTGGTCTTGCGCTTGGTAAAGGTGAAGGGGTTGAAGCTGCGATTGAATCAATAGGTCAGGTCGTAGAAGGCTATAGAAATACTAAAGAAGTGTACCTACTTGCTGAGCGTACAGGCATAGAAATGCCAATTACGGAGCAAATTTACAAAGTGCTTTATGAAAATAAAGATGTAAAAGAAGCTGCGATGGCGTTGCTTGGCCGTGAGCAAAAATCCGAATAAACAATCTTAAAAATTCAGATTGTGCACTGTAAAATAAAAAACGCGATTCATGAATCGCGTTTTTTATTTGCAATTTTAACTGCTAGCTAGATTGCTGGTTCTCTAACGTGTCATTAATAAATTCGCTGACTTGCTCGGCTTTTAATGGTTTACAGTAATAATAACCTTGCTGGAAATGACAACCCATAATATGCAGCATATAGGCCTGCTCCTCAGTTTCCACTCCTTCAGCAACCACATTTATATCCAAATATTTAGCTAGTCGCACTATGGTGGCAGTGATATTGCGATCTTGTTCATTCTTATCGATGTCTTTTACGAATGACTTGTCGATTTTGAGCGTATCTATTGGAAAACGCTTTAGGTAACTTAGCGATGAATGGCCAGTGCCAAAGTCATCAAGCGCGATATGTACACCAATTGATTTAATCCGTTTCATTTGCTGTTCTGCAAACTCAGGGTTATCCATCATGGCGCTTTCAGTGATTTCAAGTTCTAAGCAATGTGCAGGCACGTCAAATTTAGCCAAGTTGTCGATTAGCGTTTCGATAAGGCTGCTTTGTTGAAAGTGTAAGGCTGAAATATTAATAGCTACATTACCAAATGAAATGCTTTGCTTTCGCCACTGAGCCAGCTGATTAAGAAGTTGCTCCATCAGTAATTGGGTGAGCGGAA
Organism: Pseudoalteromonas sp. HF66; assembly: GCF_011806445.1. NCBI lineage: Bacteria > Pseudomonadati > Pseudomonadota > Gammaproteobacteria > Alteromonadales > Pseudoalteromonadaceae > Pseudoalteromonas > Pseudoalteromonas sp. HF66. Next base: position 212,022 of record NZ_JAATOU010000006.1, on the reverse strand, counting down.
TAATTGCCCCATTTTGTTCTGCGAGAGGAATAAACTCATCAGGAATAATGATGCTGCCATCCTCTTGTGGCCAACGAACTAAAGCCTCAAAACCGTACAATTGGTTGTGCTGAGCATCAAACTTAGGTTGAAAGTAAAGCTCAAACTCATTGTTGGTAATCGCTCTAAATAAAGCGCTTTCTTTGGTTAATTCGGTTGGGTCGAGCGTGTGGCGGTCTTTATCAAAAAACTGATAAGTATTACGGCCCATTTTCTTAGCATGATTTAGGGCACTATTTGCGCTGCGCATTAAGTTTTCACAGTTGTATGCATTGTCTGGGTAGATAGCAAGGCCACAACACGCTGTTAGCGAGGTTTCAAAACCATCTAACATAAAAGGGGTCTTAAATTGTTGTAGTACGATGTCTGCGGTCTTTTTGGCGAAGAACACCGTTTTGCCAGAGTATAGGTAGGGCGGCACCAGTACCGCGAATTCATCAGCACCAATTCTTGCAATAGTAAAGCCTGAATTTAGGGAGTCGGTTAAACGACAGGCGACTTCTTTTAACAGAACATCGCCAATCGTGTGGCCTAGTGAGTCATTAATTTTTTTGAAATTGTCTATGTCGATAAAGATGATCAACAGGCTTGGGTAAGTGTCATTACAGGCTTTAATTGCTTTTTCAAGTGATTCTATAAAAATGGCGCGGTTTGATAAGCCTGTTATGCTGTCTTTGGTAGTGAGCTTGAGCATAGCTCGCTCGTTATTCTTACGAGCTGTCACATCAGAAAACATACCAACGTATCTTACAGAGCTTTTCGCAAAGCGTGGTGTGGTCACTTTTGTTATACACAAATCAATGGCGTAGGGTTGCCCATCTCTACGTAAATTCCAAATTTCGCCAGACCAATAACCGTCATTACTTAACTCCTGTTGTATGATTTCTTCGAGTTGCTTATCGCGACCAGCTTGCGTTAATGCTTTGAATTTTTTGCCAAGTACATCGTTTTTTTTATAACCCGATATTTCACTAAATGCGTTATTGATTTCTATGATCCGAAACTGCTCATCGCTGACCCAAATTCCATCTTTAGACTGAGAGAGTAGGGCATCCAATAGCGTCATCTTTTGATTTCTTTGATAATAGATGACCGCTCCAATAAGGATGACAATAGCTAAAAGAATCAGCAGTAAAAGGGGCGCTATGTTTGGGGCTTGCGAGATAGTGGGATTTGAAACAGCAGTAGAAGCAGCACTAGAAAAGTGCTGCATCAGCAAAATGATACTGCCTACTTGGGCGAAAAAGCGCATTAAAATCCATCTTTAGGGAACAAACTAACCTATTTAGGTTAGTCCATAAAAAATGGTCGTGCTAAACAATTAGTAAATATTTATTACGAGCGTTTTTTCAATAAGTTATTGACCGTTCACAAACCCCAGTTGACGCCAAGACTCATAAACAAATACAGCCACAGAGTTAGATAAGTTCATGCTACGGCTATCTTTTTGCATCGGAATGCGAACTCGCTGCTCTTTAGGTAATGATTGAATGAGCTCATCAGGTAGGCCGCGGGTTTCTGGACCAAACACTAAACAATCGCCTGGTTGGTATTGCGCTTGGTGGTGAAATTGGCTGCCTTTAGTGGTACACGCATAGACTTTTTTCGGCTGGCACTTTTCAAGATATGCTTCAAACGACGCATGGCGCTGTACATGGCTAAATTCATGATAATCAAGACCAGCACGTTTGACCCGTTTATCATCCCACTCAAAACCAAGTGGTTCAATTAGGTGCAGCGCATAACCCGTGTTCGCGCATAAGCGAATGATATTACCCGTGTTCGGTGGAATTTCTGGTTGGTACAACACAATATCAAGCATTTGAATCTCATTTAAAAAGGATTAGATCTGCTGCTGAGTATACACGAACTAGAATGAAAAGATGATATACTCAGTCTAGTTACTCTCTGAAGGTAAGTTGTTGTGCAGCATCGTAGTTATGAGTTTTGGGTTAGAACAGCCAGTCTAGTCACCATTGTAATGGTGAGTTTGATGATTGCGGCAAAAAGCTGGGCTTGGCTTGCATCAGGCTCAGCCTCGATGCTCGGTTCATTGACTGATTCGTTAATGGATATCACTGCATCACTGATGAGCTTTTTAGTACTAGGTTATGCATTACGTCCTGCTGATGATGATCATCGCTTTGGTCACGGTAAAGCTGAAGCGTTAGCTGGGCTTGCACAAGCCGCTTTTATTGCCGGCTCGGGTTGTTTCTTAGCTTTTCATGCTGTTGAGCGCTTATTTAACCCTGTTATTTTAAAGCACTCTGATCTCGGTATTTGGGTTAGTATTTTTGCTATCGTTTGTACGCTTGTGGTGGTATTTGTTCAAACAAAAGTGATTAATCACACTGAGTCAATTGCGATAAAAGCAGACTCTATTCATTATAAAGGCGATTTAATCTTAAACTTGGCTGTATTACTGGCAATCGTATTAGCTAAGTACGGTGTCGCTTATGCCGATCCATTGTTTGCTATTGGTGTGGCTGTTTATTTGCTTTATAACAGCTGGGATATTGCTCGCGAAAGTGCTGACCACTTAATGGATAAAGAGCTTCCTGATGAAGAGAAACAACAAATATTGGAGATTGTGAATAGTCATCAAGACGTGTTTGGCGCCCATGATATCCGTACTCGCCAAGGTGGTAAAATTAAGTTTATTCAGATGCATTTAGAGCTTGAAGATTCATTATCATTGATCAGGGCGCATCAAGTCGCAGATGAAGTAGAGGCCTTAATTCAAACACATTTTGATTGTGAAATGGATATTCTCATGCACCTAGACCCGCTTTCAGTGGTTAATAAAACACGTCAAAGTGCAGCACAAAACTGATAAAAATCACTGAGTACAGCCTGCCTTATCTCGTCGCGTTCACATAACAGTTCGTGGCGTGCACCAGCATAGCTTTTTAGTTGTGCCTGTTTTTGTTTATGTGTAAGTGCAAACTGAGCGGCGTTATCGACCACTGTATCTTGCTCAGCACTGGCGATAAACAAAGGAATATCGACTTTTTTATCGACTAAAGAGGCGATAAAATCAAACGATGCATTGAGCCAACCATAGGTTACCCCACCTAACTGTAAATCATTTTCTGCAGCATACAGCTCTCTGAACAGTTTATAGCGAATTTCACTACTGGTTAGCTCATTGGCTGCAAAGTCGACCGGTAAGTAGTCGCTTTGGCCAAATGCATAACTGTGGCTAAGACCAATTAAAGATGCAATTTTAGCAGCCAGTTTTGCTACAGGCTTTGGTGTCCCTTTGGTATAAATATCAAACATGGGCGCTGACAAAAATGCCCCCGAAAATTGATGTTGATATCGTGACAGGTAATCATAGGCAATGGCGCTCCCCATTGAGTGTCCGAGCAGTACTTGTTTTCCTTGCCAGTGTTGCTTCACTACTGTATCTATAAACATAGCAAAGTCATCAGCATAATCAGTAAAGCGGTTTACATAGCCTTTATGTGTGTTTTCTAAATGGCGATAAGAGCGGCCTTGTCCTTGGTGATCAACACTAAAAACAGCAAAGCCATTTTGATATAGCTCCCATAGCAACTCTTTGTATTTAACCAAAGACTCTATTCGACCACTACTAATAACAACAGCGGTTTTTGCTTGGCGAGGAATAGCATAACCGTAATAAAGCTTACCATGAGCTGTACTCAGAAAGTCTTGCTGTAATTGCTCAGAAAAGAACTTATTAATATTAGGTATGTTACTGACAAGGCTTGCTTCGCTGCTATAAAACATTTACTCACTCTTAAAAGGAAGGCGGATGTTTACACAAAGTCCACCGTGTTCTTGGTTTTCAAGTGTTAGTGTACCATCATGTACTGAGATAGCATTCTTTGCAATTGCAAGACCTAAACCGGTACCACCTGTACTCCTATCGCGGGAATGCTCTTGACGAAAGAAAGGCTCACAAAGTCTTGCAAGGTTACTTTCTTCAACCCCTTTACCGTCATCACAAATAGTAATGTAGATAGCATCTGATTCAATTAAACCTATTGAAATAGAGTGCTCAGCGTATTTGATCGCATTACGTAGAACATTCTCGAGGGCGCTGGCAATTAAGGTTTCGTCACATTTGATGTCGGCTGTTAGTGCCCCATTGACAATGAGCTCTTTATTATTTTGCTTGGCTTCAAATTTAGCATCGTTTAGTACGTGATCAACAATCACTTGCAGAGATTGTTTACTTAACGCCAGTGTTTGGCTTTTAGCCTCTAAGCGAGATACTTGGAGGACATCAGCAATCATTTTATCGAGCTGATTTGCCTCTTTTTCAATGCGTTCTAAATAAGCGTTTTGTGCGTCATCGGCTTGCATTTGCGCAAGTCCTGTGGCCATTTTTAAACGCGTTAATGGTGAGCGTAGTTCATGGGAAATATCTGCGAGTAATCGCTTTTGGGCGCTAATAAGCTGCTCAAGTTGCACTGCCATGGTATTAAAGTCTCGGCCAAGTACACCTAGCTCATCTTGACGAGTAGGGGATACATCGGCACGGGCAGTTAAATCACCATGAGCCAGTTTTTTTGCGGTTTCTTTTAGGCTATTAATAGGGGCAATTAAATTACGGCTAAAGAAGAAACTAAGCATTAATGAAGCAATTAAAGCAATGAGTAGTTTTAGCCAAATTGGCATCAGCCATAAGCTGACAAAAAACGGTTTTTTGCGTTTTTCATCAATCTCGTAGAGATAAAATTTACCTTCAGGTACATTCAATACTACAGGCCCATAGGCTTGATATTCATCGGTAAAAATAATTTGCGGACGCATATACTTGGTAAAGTTAAGCAAGCTCAAATCAATGTCTTTGGATACCGGTTCGCTGAGCATCTCAACACCATGCACCTCACCATTTAAGTACAATAATTTATGTTTGGATAAGCGCGGATGAGATAGTACCTCTTGAGTAGATTTACCGTGTTTAGCAACTATGCGTTCAATACTTTTAGCGGTGTACTCAAGATTTTTAAGCATCGGTCCACGCAGGTCATCATTGCCTACATTGCTCGTTAACTGGCTTAAAAACACCAATATAGTGATAGTGGCTATGACAGTAACCCAAAACCAGGCAAAGATTTTTAAAAATAAATAGTGGCGGGGATGCTTTAGCCAGCTCGGTGTTTGCATATTATTCGCCTTGTATTAATACATAACCACTGCCACGCATGGTTTTGATCCGTTCATTACTCACGTGTTCTGCAATCTTTTTACGAATGTTACTCACATGCATATCGATTGAGCGGTCAAAAGGGGCGAGGCGTCTACCCAGGACTTGCTCACTTATTTGTTCTTTACTTATCACTTCACCTGCATGCTGTACGAGCATAGTAAGAATTTCATATTCAGTGCCTGTTAGGCTCAGTACGATGTCGTTTACCGAAGCCTCTCGCGTTGCGAAATTGATATTGATACTGTTTACACTCAATGAGCTGGCATGTTGACTCGATAAGCTATTGATATGCTCTATACGACGGGTTATTGCTTTAACGCGGGCTAGCAGCTCTCTGTGGTTAAATGGCTTAGGAATATAATCATCTGCGCCCAGTTCTAAACCAAAGATGCGATCAAAGTCTTCGCCTTTCGCGGTTAGCATGATCACAGGGGTAAGCTTATGCTGTCTTAATTGTTTTAACACCTCAAAGCCATTCATAGATGGCAACATAACATCAAGCAATATGAGCTCATAGCTATGCTTAATAGCTTGTTTTAGGCCCTCAGCACCATCATGAACACACTCTACTGTAAAACCTTGTGCTGATAAGTACTCGCTGAGTAATTCACACAATCCTGTATCGTCGTCGATCATCAATAGTTTCATTTTGACACCTAGCTATTTACTTCTTTAAGGCTATTTTACTCACTAAATTGTGTAAAGGTGAATCTTTACACAACCTTTACACTGGTTTGCGTTCCTTTGCATTGAGTTAGATATAGTTATCACATTGGTCGGAAACGACAACAGAGCACAACCCAACAAAAGGTAATGATTATGACTATTTCAAAAAAGCTTTCTAAATTCGTACTTGTTTGTGGTTTAGCAGCAGCCAGTGTAGGTGCTACTTCAGCAATGGCGAAAGGTGACTTTAACCGTGGTATGAACCCACAGGCTCGTTTTTTACTTTCTGAGCGCGGCATTGATAAGTTACAACTTAGCGAAGATCAGCAAACGCAACTAAAAGCGATTTTTGCTGAGCAAAAATCGCAATTTGCAGCACTTCGCGGTGATAAAGATGCAATGAAAGCCTCTCGTGCAGCACACAAAGAGAAAATGGATGCGTTATTAGCAACGAAAGCATTTGACGAAAATGCCGCATTGGAGCTGATTAAAGCTCGCCAAGAAAAAGGCCAGCAGTTTGCAATGCTGAAAATGAAATCTGACCATGCAATTTGGCAAGTTTTGAATGCGGAGCAGCGCGAAAGTTATCAAAAAATCAAACAGCACCTTCGTAAAAAAGGTCACAAAAAGGGCCATTATGGCCTGAATAAAGGCGAGCGTTCAGAAGGTTAAAAGTAAATATATATGAAAATGCGGCAAATGCCGCATTTTTTGTATTACACTGCAATCAGACTTTATTCTTTAAAGAATGCATCATCATTTTTAGCCAGCATCGCTTCGATGTCTTCAATCATATCTTGGCTTAGCTCATTGGCATTGTTGATAGGACTAGAAATTTTATTATTTTCAAACGACCACTCGCCTAAATCAATTAGCTGGCAGCGTTTTGAACAAAATGGGCGATGCGGACTCTGCTCCGACCATTCGACTTTTGATTTACATGTTGGGCAGTTTACAACTGTTGGCATGGAATAACTCTTAAATAAGCACTTTAGTCAGATCTTACTGAACAGTTAGCTGATAATCCAGTAACGAATTTGTTTTAAAAACTCGTTACTCGGTTTATTTCTTTCAATGAGGTAACTCCATCGGCAGCTTTTTTAAGACCAGATAAACGCAGATTATTAAAGCCTGAACGAAGCGCTACTTCAGCAATTTCTAGCGAATTACCACCACGCATAATGATTTGCGCGATTTCAGGGGTAATTTGCATTACCTCGTAAACACCAACTCGACCCTTATAGCCATCTGTACAACTATCACAACCATTTGGTGCAAATAACTGGACTTCACTGAGCTTATCTTTATCAAAACCTTGGCGAATCAGCTCTTCTTCAGGAAGTGTTTCTGGCGTTTTACACTTAGGGCAAAGACGTCTCGCTAGACGCTGAGCAATAATAAGGCTGATTGAGCTAGCTACGTTGTAAGCTGGTACACCCATGTTCAAAAGACGGGTGAGGGTTTCAGGTGCTGAGTTTGTATGCAGGGTAGATAATACCAAGTGACCTGTTTGTGCCGCTTTAATAGCAATTTCAGCTGTTTCAAGGTCACGGATCTCACCAACCATTACCACATCAGGATCTTGTCGTAAAAAGGCCTTTAATGCATTGGCAAAGGTCATATCTGCTTTCGGATTGATCTGTACTTGGTTAATCCCTTCAAGGTTTATCTCAACAGGATCTTCGGCTGTACTGATGTTACGTTCTGGCTGGTTGAGAATATTCAAACCTGTATACAATGATACTGTTTTACCAGAGCCCGTTGGACCCGTTACTAAGATCATGCCTTGTGGTTGATCAAGTGCATCCATATACAGCTTTTTCTGCTCTGGTTCATAACCAAGAACATCGATACCCAGCATAGCACTTGATGAGTCGAGAATACGCATAACGATTTTCTCGCCCCAAAGGGTCGGTAATGTACTGACACGGAAATCGATACTTTTTCGTTCAGTAATTTTAAGCTTAATACGGCCGTCTTGAGGTTTTCGTTTTTCTGCGATATCAAGTCGTGACATTACCTTGATCCGCGCCGATAAACGGCTGGCTAAGCTATTGGGTGGGCTTGCCATTTCATGCAAAATACCATCGATACGGAAACGCACACGGTAGCGGTGTTCATAAGGTTCAAAATGCAGATCCGAGGCACCTTTTTTAATCGCATCCATCAAAATTTTATTGATGTAAACAATAATAGGTGCATCGTCTTTGTCTTCATCTTTAGGTGCTAAGTTTTGTGGGCTCTCTGATTCTAAATCCCCAAGTTCTTTGAATTCGCTTTCACTTAGATGCAAGCTTCCTGCAGCATCAAGTAATTGCTCAATTTTGTTTTCAAGTTGAAGATAATCAACAACGACCACTTCGCATGAAAGACCGGTACTAAATTCAAAGTTTTCAAATGCACCGTAGTCGGTCGGATCTGAGGCGGCAATATAGAGCTTACGGCCTTTTTTTACTAACGGCAGAATATGGTGTTCACGAATGAGTTTGTCTTTAATAAGCTCTTCAGAAATATACGCTACATCAAAATCTCTAATATCAAAATAAGGCACACGAAATAGGTCTGTACATTGCTCCGCAAGTTCATGCCCATCCATTCCACATGTTTTAGAAATAAGCTCGGCAGTAGAGCTGTATTCGCGCTGCTTTGATTTTACGGTCTCTGCATCAATACGACCGAGTGTAATAAATTTTCTAAGTAGCGGTGAGTTTATATTCATTGAACACCTAGTTTGATCCTTTATTTGCCACAATCTAACAGAAAAAGTAAGGCTATTACATCAGTCTTGTCTGATTTAGGAAAAATTGCAAAATAATTTCACCATAAACTCAGTCATTTAGAATGCTTGTTGGTACTTTTGTATTGGTTTTGGGTAGGCTTTGTTTAATGAAAATCTATAAACAAAATCAATAGCCTAGTTCGAGTGTGGCAGGTACTTTTTATGTAGCTTTAGCACATCAATTTTTACCTCCTCAAGAGGGCGGTTGTTATCTAATATATCCGTTGCTTTTTTTTGCTTGTCAGCTCTCGACATTTGTGAGGCTATGATTTGCTTAGCTAATTCAGTAGAAACATCATCACGAGCTGTAGTTCTTGTTATTTGCACTTCAACCGGAACATCAATTAGTAAGGTGTGATCGCAGTATTTTTCTAGGCCATTTTCAAAAAGTAAGGGAGCAACTAAGATGACATACTGGCTGGTGGCTTGCTTTAATTGCGTGATCATTGACTCCCTAATAAGTGGGTGTAATAAGCTGTTTAGCCATTGCTTTTCTGATTCATCTGCAAAGATAATCGTTCTTAGTTTTGCACGATCAAGTGTGCCGTTATCCGTGAGTATTTCATCACCAAAATGTGCTGTAATTTTTGTAAAGCCAACAGAGCCAGGCTCGACGACTTCTCTGGCAACTATGTCGGCATCAACCACCTGAATACCAAGCTCTTCAAACATGGCGCTTACTGCACTTTTGCCAGAACCAATACCACCGGTTAACCCTAAAACCCAGTTTGCCATAATTAGTAACCTAAATAGTTAAAGTAATAGCTTTGAATTTGCTGACCCCAAAGCAAAGTTACCCAACCTGCTATGGCAAGGTAGGGTCCAAAAGGGATTGGCGTGGTTTTGTCCTTACCTTGAATAAAGATTTGCGCAATGCCGATGATAGCACCGACGACACTTGATAATAGCACTATGGTTAATATATCTTGCCAACCTAGTAGCGCACCGAACACGGCTAATAGTTTAAAGTCACCATAACCCATGCCTTCTTTACCAGTGGCAAGCTTAAATAACCAGTAGACACTCCATAAGCTTAAATAACCAACCGCGGCACCTATTATGGCATCGGTTGGGGCAATGGTAATATCAATAGTAGCGGCAATCAGCGCTAGCCAAACCAATGGGAGGGTTAGCTGGTCAGGCAGCAACATGTGATCTATATCGATAAAGGTTAAAGCGACTAAAACCCAAGTAATCACTATATAAAGAAGAGCAAGCTTCGTTGGGCCAAAAACAGCAGCAACAATTAAACTTAAAACTGCTGTAAGCATTTCAACAATAGGGTAACGAACAGATATAACGGTTTTACAATTTGCACAGCGACCCTTTAATAATAACCAACTTAGCACAGGGATATTTTGCCAAGCTTTGATCGGTGCTTTGCATTTAGGGCAGGTCGAATTTGGCTTTACCAGATTAAATGGCGCTTGTTCTGTCTGTTGTTTTGAATTGAGCTCACCGGCCAATAAGACACGGCATTCAGTTTGCCATTCTCTTTTCATCATCAGTGGTAAACGATAAATCACCACATTTAAAAAGCTACCAATACATAGGCTGACTAAGCCGACGGTCAAAAAATAAAACCACTGCTGAGTTTGCATCGCAGTGGTTATATCAAGAAAAAAGTTTTCCATTAAAATACCTAACTTCTGGCCATTTACAGGCCGATTTTACTTCGCTGTGTTGAACTATTCTTATTATTCATTTTATCTTGCAAGCTATCAATCAGCGTTCAGAATTTTGCTTACAGCTATATTTTAAATCACCGATCCTAATTGGAAGATAGGCAAGTACATAGCAACAATTAAACCACCGACAAGTACACCTAATACCGCCATAATTAAAGGCTCTAACAAGCTTGATAAGCCATCAACGGCATCATCGACTTCTTGCTCATAAATGGTGGCTACTTTTGCAAGCATACCATCGAGTGAACCCGACTCTTCACCAATAGCGACCATTTGTACGACCATATCAGGGAAAATTTTAGTATTACGCATTGCCCAGTTCATTAAGTTACCTGAACTTACCTCGGCTTTTATTTCTAAAATCGCATAACGGTACACCGCATTACCAGAGGCACCCGCAGCAGAATCAAGCGCATCAACTAAGGGTACACCAGCAGCAAAAGTAGTTGATAAAGTGCGAGCATAACGAGCAACTGCAGCTTTATTCAAAATCATACCAATGACAGGCAGTTTTAAGATGGCTCTGTCATTGGCATCTCTGAGTTTTTTGCTGCGAATTAATGCTTCTTTATATATATAACCAAATGCGATTAAAGCGATTAGGATTATCCACCAGTATTCTTGTAGAAATTCTGAAATACCAATCACCATTAAAGTGAAACTCGGTAATTCAGCACCGAAGCCACTAAAAATGTCTTGGAATTGTGGTACAACAAAAATTAAAAGGATTGAAGTAACAATGACTGCTATGACAATTACTGAAATAGGGTAAAACATGGCTTTCTTTATTTTTGACTTTAAAGCCTCGGCTTTTTCTTTGTATATAGCAACACGGTCAAATATTTTATCAAGGGCACCAGATTGTTCACCAGAAGCAACTAGGTCGCAGTATAGATCATCAAAGTAACGAGGATGCTTACGAAGAGCTTGAGAAAGTGGTACACCGGCTTTGACTTCATCACCAACTTCGTCCATTAATTTCGCAACACTTTTGTTTTTTGCACCTGATGCTATAAGCTCGATTGATTGAATCAAAGGTACACCGGCCATGAGCATAGTTGCTATTTGACGGGTTATTAATGCAATATCTTTAGGTGTTATTTTTTGTACACTTTTAATACCAAAAAGTGGTTTAGGTTTACGCTTTACTTTTGATGGAGTAATGCCTTGTTTACGTAATTGAGCTTTAATAAGAGCAATACTACTCCCAGTTAGCTCCCCTTCTAGTTTTTTTCCTCTAGTGTTTACACCAACCCATAAGAAAGTGTCTAAATCTTTATTTTCATCTTTTGTAGCCATAGAGGAAACCTATAAATGTAATGGCTGAATTGTTAAAAGCCTTGAGCTTATCGCTAATATTTTAAATTCTGCAGCATTGGAGTTTGAGTAGATACTTTAAATTCAGAAAGCTAAACGTAATGCTGAAAAACTTAAAGTAAACTGCCTAAGGGCTAAGCTTGTATCAAAGGTGAGCTGATTGAATTTAAACAAAGTGCCTTATTTATCAAAGGCACTTTGTAATTTAGCTTGTTATGAATGAGGGCAGCTTTTAGGTGCAAGCTCTTGCGCATCACCAGTTAAACCTGTTGTTGCACATGTCCACTCACCTGTTGCTGCTCGTGACCATGTAATAACAGCACCAGAAATCTGTGAAGGGGCATTGGTAATTGCGCATGCGATGCTACCTACACCCGTTTTCGCAAGGGTTGCAGTGATAGTACAGTTTTGAGTTGTTGGATCTTTAATTGCTTTTAACTCAGAAACATCTGCAATTGCTTCACCATTATTAGCGTCAATTTCCATTTCGGTCTTTGCACCTGTAATTTCAGCCAGACCTGCAGTTAGCTTAGATGATGCTTGATAGTCAGAGTATGCAGGAAGAGCTACTGCAGCCAAAATACCGATGATTGCAACTACAATCATTAATTCAATTAGGGTGAAACCCTGTTGCTTTTGTTGTGTCATTTTGTTCCTCTCCTAAAGGATATGTTTTTTGTAAGTTTAGCTGTAACTTCAGCATTGTAAAACCAAGGCTCAATTTACAGGATAAATCTTACAGTTTTACTTAAAATAAATTTGAGTAAAGCTTGATTATTAAAAAAGTTTTTCATGAACGTCCTATGTTCAGAGTTCATAAAATTACTTTAGCATTATTAAGCTTTTTTGGAAGCCATTTTCCTGTTCAATAAGCAGTTTTTCAGAACTTTCCTACCTTTGTTTGATGTAAAATAAGCTTAGATCTAGTTCTTTGTACTATTTATAAACACCGCATCTCTTTAGGAACTTATTGAATTGATTGCAATCTTGTGTAGGTTCAGGACATGGGTATACAAAATAATTAAAAACGCTGAGTGAATGTTGGTTTTTTGTTACTAGATCAGGCTTTTTACGTATTTAATGCTTTTTTTAATTTCTTGTCAATGAATTAGGTAAAGCATTAAATACGTAAAGGAGAGTTTTAGCCGTTAAATCGCATTGAAAGATCGATTGATTGTAAATTTTTTGTAAGTGCACCACTTGAAATAAAGTCTACACCTGCCTGTGAATAGGCTTTTAAGGTTTCAAGTGTCATATTGCCAGATACCTCAAGTTTTGCTCGCTTGTCTGTAAGCACGACTGCTTGTTGAATTTGTTCTACGGTAAAGTTATCAAGCATGATGATATCAGCCCCTGCGTTAATCGCTTGTTCAAGCTCATCAAGTGATTCCACTTCCACTTCAACTGGCTTTGTGGGGTGGTTGATTTTAGCCTGTGCGACTGCTTTATCAATTCCACCACAGGCAGCAATGTGGTTTTCCTTAATTAGGAAGGCATCAAACAAGCCGATGCGATGATTCGCGCCGCCACCACACTTTACGGCATATTTTTGTAGGGCGCGTAAGCCTGGAATGGTTTTGCGCGTATCGAGTAGTTGCGTGGTCGTGCCTTCAAGTTCTTTTACATAATGAGCGGTTGTTGTTGCTGTACCACAGAGGGTTTGTACAAAGTTAAGGGCAGTTCGCTCTGCAGTTAAAATAGCCCGAGCTGAGCCAGATGCAGTGAAGAGCGTAGAATTTGCTGTGACTCTGTCGCCGTCATTTACGAGTACCTCAACTTTTACTGAAGGGTCGACTTGGTTAAATACTTCTAAAATAATGTCTTTACCACAAAATACACAGTCTTCACGGGTAATTACCTTGGCATTGGCTAGCTCGTTTTCTGGAATTAGTTGCGCGGTAATATCACCGTCATTTGCGCTTTGGTAATCTAAATCTTCATCAAGGGCAAGTTTTACCAGTTGGCTAATTAAAGTGTGAGGGACTGACATGTCAAAAGCTCATTGTTTATTAATAAATTGGCGAAATTTTACTATGTTTAACTTCTTAATAGAAGACAAAGATTGCCCACATTAATGTAACCTTAGCCTCACTTTAAGCGAGTAAATTAAAGCAACTAGACCCTGAGTTTTTAACCCTTTACACTATTTAACTTTATTGTCATCGTTAGTTTTTAATATGCATATAAATGAATTAGGGCAATTAAACAATGTGTTACAAAGGCCTTGTACACATTTTGATGAGCGCCCTGAAAACGAAGTATCATTACTTGTTATTCATAATATCTCATTGCCAGCGGGGCAGTTTGCAACGCCCTATGTTGATGATTTATTTATGGGGGCAATTGATTGTAAGGCACATGAAACCTTTGTTGATTTAAAAGGGTTAAGAGTGTCTGCGCATTGCTTTATTCGTCGCACGGGTGAAATTATTCAGTACGTGCCTTTTGAGAAGCGAGCTTGGCATGCGGGTATCTCAATGTTTGAAGGCAGAGAGCAGTGTAATGACTTTAGTGTGGGCATTGAGCTTGAAGGCACAGATACGCAAGCGTATACCCAAGCACAATATAATGCATTACACTTAGTGACTAAGGCGTTAATGGATAAGTATCCTGCAATAAACCGTTCACGCATTGTTGGCCATTGTGATATTGCTCCCGGCAGAAAAACTGATCCGGGTAGTAGTTTTGATTGGCAGTACTATTTTGATTTAGTGTTTTAGTTGAAAGGATATAGGTAAAAGCATGATCTTAATTTCAATAATTATTGCTTTGGTGATTGAACGTTTAGGAGCTCGAGCTGATTACTGGCAAATCGGTTTTTATGCCAATACCTATTTAAAGCATTCGCAAAAGCAACTGTCAGAAAAGGGGTTGTTTAATTCGCCAATTGGTTTTTTGATATGGTTAATGTTACCTGTACTTGCCGCGGGGTTAGTTTATCAACTCTCTGATTTTATTATCTGGCAGTTGGCTGTGAATGTTGCTGTGCTGCTGGTTTGTTTTGGCTGTGCTAAGCAACGTGCTTTGTATAAGTCTTACTTAAATGCCTTAACACGAAACGATCAAGAAGCGGCTACCTTATATGCATTACAAATGGGCCAAAAGAAAACAGAAGATGAGCCGCTTGGAGAGACCTTTGGACAAACTTTAGCTTGGTTAAATTTTCGCTTTTATTGTGCCGTTATTTTTTGGTTTGTGGTTTTAGGTGTACCTGGTGCGGTTCTTTATGCGCTGGTTCGTACTTTTACTGACAAAGTAAGAGATGATCACCATGTTCCCTACGCTAAGCGTTTTAAACTAATCCATAGTTTATTGTTCTGGCTTGACTGGTTACCAGCACGGGTTGCGAGCTTTGGTTATTTAGTGATTGGTAACTTTAATAAAGGTACTAGTTGTTGGCTGAAGTATGTGCTCGACTTTTCAGTGAGTAACCGAAAAGTTGTTACGCAAACCGCACTTGCCGCTGAGCAAATCGAGCAACAACATTTTGGCTGTACTTATGAAGCCACTTGCATGATGAAGCTTGTAAAAAGAAATGTCTTGTTCTTTTTAGTGATTATCGCTGCATTAACCCTGTTTGGTGGCTTGGCGTAGGCGCGATTTTATATCGCGTTTTGATTTATAGGTGTGTACGAGTTTTGTCGCGGGGTAAACCCGCTGCTACAAAGCTACTCAATTCAACTAACATCTAAAACCTAACCTCTAAAAGCTCAGTCGCCCAATCTGGTCTGACCATTTATTTTTTATTGTTTTTTCCTTTAGAAAAAGCCACTTTAATCCATACTGTTTAATCTTTAGACGAATTGCGTTAGGGTGTAACCGGGCGCTGAGTGTAGTGAAATTGACAGAAATTCGGGTTTTTGATAACGTATGCGATAAATTTGGTATGACCAATTTACCTTTTTGGTCAAAGCACAAGGCTAAGTACCCGATATTTATGGGGTTAGCGCATAATAATGCGGACGTTAATAAATGTCTTTAAAGATTAAAGCAGCAAAGTTATCTGATGTAATTTTACAACAACTTGAGAATATGATTCTTGAGGGGTCGTTAGCGCCAGGCGAAAAGCTGCCTCCTGAACGTGAATTAGCGAAACAATTTGAAGTATCGCGACCATCATTACGAGAGGCAATTCAAAAACTTGAAGCCAAGGGATTAGTAACGCGTCGCCAAGGCGGTGGAACGTTTGTAAAAAATCAGCTTGAAGAGGGGCTCACTGATCCGCTTTTTGATTTGATTAGTAAGCATCCAGAGTCACAATTTGATTTACTAGAATTTCGTCATGCTCTTGAAGGAATTGCTGCATACTATGCGGCTATGCGCGGTACGACAAATGACTTTAAAAAAGTAAAACAAAGCTTTGACAATATTGCGCTCGTTAATGACGACCTTGTGCAAAAAGCAAAAGCAATTAACGCATTTCATTTTAGTGTGGCAGAAGCATCTCATAACGTTGTGTTACTACATTTAGTACGTGGCATGCAGGCATTGCTTGAGCAAAATGTATTACAGAATTTAACTGTACTGTTAAAAAAACCACAGATCAGCCAACAGCTCGCAGAACATAGACGACTGTTGATGGATGCGGTTATTGAAGGAAACCCAGAGCAAGCTCGTCTTGCTAGTAATGCTCACTTAGCCTTTATCGAAGAAGCCTTACTTGAGGCTGGCAAAGAGCATTCGCGGATTGAACGTAGTTTAAGACGCACCAAACAACATTAAGCAAGTGATTAGCTAAGTTTAGTTAACAACTTAATTTTAAGATTTATTAAAATAATTAGTATTTTAAACATAAGGAAACCTCCATATGTCTGAAGTCAATAAAATTGACGTAGACGCGCTAGAAACACAAGAGTGGTTACAAGCCCTTGAGTCTGTTGTGCGTGAAGAAGGTGTTGAACGTGCTCAATTCTTACTTGAGCAAGTGTTAGAGCAAGCCCGTTTAGACGGTGTTGATATGCCTACTGGCACAACCACTAACTACGTTAATACCATTCCGGTAGATCAAGAACCTGCTTACCCAGGTGACGTAAACATTGAACGTCGTATTCGTTCAATTATCCGTTGGAATGCGATCATGATCGTATTACGTGCGTCGAAAAAAGATCTAGACTTAGGCGGCCATATGGCTTCTTACCAGTCTTCAGCTGCATTCTATGAAGTATGTTTTAACCACTTCTTTAAAGCACCAAATGATGTAGATGGCGGTGACTTAGTTTATTACCAAGGCCACATCTCTCCTGGTATTTATGCTCGTGCATTCGTTGAAGGTCGTTTAACAGCTGAGCAGCTTGATAACTTCCGTCAAGAAGTTGATGGTAACGGTCTTCCTTCATACCCACACCCTAAATTAATGCCTGAGTTTTGGCAGTTCCCTACAGTATCGATGGGTCTTGGTCCAATTGCATCAATCTACCAAGCTCGTTTCTTAAAATATTTAGATGGTCGTGGCTTAAAAGATACTAAAAACCAAC
Organism: Pseudoalteromonas sp. HF66; assembly: GCF_011806445.1. Taxonomy (NCBI): domain Bacteria; kingdom Pseudomonadati; phylum Pseudomonadota; class Gammaproteobacteria; order Alteromonadales; family Pseudoalteromonadaceae; genus Pseudoalteromonas; species Pseudoalteromonas sp. HF66. The sequence continues at coordinate 194,877 of NZ_JAATOU010000006.1, read as the reverse complement.
GTGTATACGCTTTCTTAGGCGATGGTGAGATGGATGAGCCAGAATCACGCGGTGCAATCTCATTCGCAGCTCGTGAGAAATTAGATAATCTATGTTACCTAATCAACTGTAACTTACAGCGTTTAGATGGCCCAGTAATGGGTAACGGTAAGATCATTCAAGAGCTTGAAGGCCTATTCAAAGGTGCTGGCTGGAACGTAATTAAAGTTGTATGGGGTAGCGGTTGGGATATCTTACTAGCTAAAGATACAACAGGTAAATTGCTTCAGTTAATGAACGAAACCATTGACGGTGATTACCAAACATATAAAGCAAAAGATGGTGCGTACGTACGTGAGCACTTCTTTGGTCGTTACCCTGAAACAGCAGCGCTTGTTGCTGATATGACTGATGAAGAGATCTTCGCGCTTAAGCGTGGCGGCCATGAGCCATCAAAACTTTACGCTGCATTCAAAAAAGCGGAAGAAACCAAAGATCGTCCAACAGTAATCCTAGCGAAAACTGTAAAAGGTTACGGCATGGGTGACGCTGCTGAAGGTAAAAACATCGCACACCAAGTTAAGAAAATGGATATGACCCATGTTGAACACTTACGTTCACGTTTAGGTCTACAAGACTTAGTTTCAGACGAAGAAATTAAAGACTTACCATACTTAACTCTTGAAGAAGGCTCTGAAGAGTATAAGTACCTTCATGCACGCCGTGAAGCGCTACAAGGTTACACGCCTAAGCGTATTCCAAAGTTTTCTGAAAGCCTAACATTGCCAGAAGTTGACGCGTTCAAGCCGCTACTTGAAGAGCAAAAACGTGACATCTCTACAACAATGGGCTTTGTACGTGCACTTAACGTGTTACTAAAAGATAAAGGCATTGGTAAAAACATCGTTCCTATTATCGCCGATGAAGCACGTACCTTTGGTATGGAAGGTTTATTCCGTCAAATTGGTATTTATAACCCGCATGGCCAAAACTACACACCTCAAGACCGTGATATCGTTTCTTACTATAAAGAAGCTACATCAGGTCAAGTACTACAAGAAGGTATCAACGAGTTAGGTGCAATGTCATCATGGGTTGCTGCTGCAACATCATACAGCACTAACGATTTACCAATGATCCCATTCTACATCTACTACTCAATGTTTGGTTTCCAACGTGTAGGTGATATGGCGTGGATGGCTGGTGACCAACAAGCTCGTGGTTTCTTACTAGGTGCTACTGCAGGTCGTACAACGCTAAACGGTGAAGGTTTACAGCACGAAGATGGTCACAGCCACATTCTTGCTAACACGGTTCCTAACTGTATTTCTTATGACCCGACATTCGCATACGAAGTAGCGGTAATCATGCAAGACGGTATCCGTCGCATGTACGGTGAAGACCAAGAAAACGTGTTCTATTACCTAACGCTAATGAACGAAAACTACCATCAACCAGCAATGCCTGAAGGCGCTGAAGAAGGTATTCGTAAAGGTATCTACAAACTTGAAACTGTGGCTGGCGATAAAGCGAAAGTACAGTTACTAGGTTCAGGTACTATCATGATTGAAGTGCGTAAAGCAGCACAAATCCTGAGCGAAGAGTATGGTATTGGTTCTGATGTATTCTCTGTAACTTCATTCAATGAGTTAACACGTGACGGTCAAGATGCTGAGCGTTTCAACATGCTTAACCCTGAAGCAGAACAGAAGACTGCTTACATCACCAACGCATTAACAGATGCCGTGACTGTAGCTGCAACAGACTATATGAAGAACTATGCTGAGCAAGTTCGTTCATTTGTACCAAGCAGCAACTACAAAGTGCTAGGTACTGATGGTTATGGTCGTTCTGATAGCCGTGAAAACTTGCGTCGTCACTTCGAAGTAAATGCTGGCTATGTAGTGGTTGCAACTTTATCTGAGCTTGCAAAACGTGGTGAAGTTGAAAAGTCAGTGGTTGTTGAAGCAATCAAGAAATTTGACATCGACACAAACAAAGTTAACCCGCTATACGCATAAGAGGTTCCAATGAGTATTGAAATTAATGTACCAGATATCGGTGGCGATGAAGTTGAAGTAACCGAAATCCTTGTTAGCGTTGGCGATAAGGTTGAGGTTGACCAATCGTTACTAACGGTTGAAGGCGACAAAGCATCAATGGAAGTACCTGCTGCACAAGCAGGTACGGTTAAAGAAATTAAAGTAGCTGAAGGTGATACAGTAACCACAGGTTCACTTATCATGATCTTCGAAGGTGAAGAGCAAGCTTCTGCTCCTTCTGAAACAAAAGAAGCAGCTAAAGCAGAACCTGCTCAGCAATCTTCAGGTTCAGCTACACAAGAAGTCACTGTACCAGATATCGGCGATGATGAAGTTGAAGTAACTGAAATCATGGTTGCGGTAGGTGACACGGTTGAAGAAGAGCAATCTTTATTAAGCGTTGAAGGCGATAAAGCGTCAATGGAAGTACCAGCGCCAATCGCAGGGACTGTTAAAGAGATCAAAATCGCGACTGGCGATAAAGTAAAAACGGGCTCTTTAATCTTTGTGTTTGAAACTGCATCAAGTGGCTCAGAAGCACCAGCTGCAGAATCAGCTCCAGCTGAAGCGGCTCCAGCTGAATCAAGCACAAAAGAAGTAAATGTGCCTGATATTGGTGGTGATGAAGTTGAAGTAACCGAAGTGATGGTTGCTGTTGGCGATAAGGTTGAAGAAGATCAATCAATCTTAAACGTTGAAGGCGATAAAGCATCAATGGAAGTACCTGCACCATTTGCCGGTACAGTTAAAGAAATCAAAGTAGCAGCAGGCGATAAAGTATCAACTGGCTCACTTATCTTTGTATTTGAGGTAGCGGGTAGTGCACCCGCAGCAGCGGCACCTGCTCCTGCAAAAACTGAAGCAGCTCCTGCACCTGCAGCAAAAGCTGCACCGGCCGAGAAGCCTGCATCAGCACCGGCAAGCAACGAAGGTTTTGCAGATAACAAAGCGTATGCACATGCATCGCCTGTTGTACGTCGTTTAGCGCGTGAGTTTGGTATTAACCTAGCAAACGTAAAAGGCACGGGTCGTAAGAGTCGTGTTGTTAAAGAAGACGTACAAAACTACGTGAAAGACCTTGTGAAGAAAGTTGAATCAGGTCAGCTTTCTGCAGGTAAAGGTAATGCTGGTGGCGGTGAGTTAGGTCTTATTCCTTGGCCGAAAGTAGACTTTGCTAAGTTTGGTGAGATCGAAGAGAAGAAACTTTCTCGTATTCAGAAGCTATCTGGTGCTAACTTACACCGTAACTGGGTACAAATCCCACATGTTACACAGTTTGATGAAGCGGATATCACAAGCCTAGAAGCATTCCGTAAAGAGCAAAATGCCCTTGCAGAGAAGAAAAAGCTAGGTGTTAAAATCACGCCGCTTGTGTTCGTAATGAAAGCTGCTGCGAAAGCACTTGCTGAATTCCCAACGTTTAACTCTTCTCTATCTGAAGACGGCGAAAGCTTAATCTTGAAGAAGTACATCAACATTGGTGTTGCAGTTGATACGCCAAATGGCTTAGTTGTTCCTGTTTTCAAAGATGTTGATAAGAAAGGCATCATTGAGCTTTCTCGCGAATTGATGGATATTTCTAAGAAAGCACGTGAAGGCAAATTAACTTCATCTGATATGCAAGGCGGTTGTTTCACAATCTCAAGCCTTGGTGGTATCGGTGGTACAGCGTTTACACCAATTGTGAATGCGCCAGAAGTTGCTATCTTAGGTGTATCTAAATCAGAAATGAAGCCTAAGTGGAATGGCAAAGAGTTTGAGCCTAAATTAATGGTTCCATTATCAATGTCATACGACCATAGGGTTATTGACGGTGCACTAGCGGCACGCTTTACTGTGACACTAGCTAGCTATATGAGCGATATCCGTCAATTGGTGATGTAATCGTTTCATAATTTATAAGAATCAAATCCCAGCAAGTTGTTTTTTGCTGGGATTTTTACCATTGGCAATGATACAATCTTTGCCATAGAACAATCTTGGTATAGATATCTGCTCTCCCTTTCTGCCTTGCAGAAACATGGCAGTTAAACTTAAGGGCAGTGTCCCGTTCAAACATTTAAGGTAATAGCATGAGCAACGAATTAAAAACTCAAGTTGTTGTACTAGGCGGTGGTCCTGGTGGTTATTCTGCGGCTTTCCGTGCTGCTGACTTGGGCTTAGAAGTTACATTAGTAGAATCTCGCAACACGTTAGGCGGTGTATGTCTAAATGTGGGTTGTATTCCTTCAAAAGCACTTTTACACGTAGCTAAAGTGATTGATGACGCAGCTGAAATGTCATCTCACGGCGTTACTTTTGGTAAGCCTGAAATCGACCTTGACAAAATCCGTGATTGGAAAGAGTCTGTAATCGGCCAATTAACTGGCGGCCTAGACGGCATGGCTAAAATGCGTAAAGTGAAAGTAGTTAGCGGCTACGGTAAATTCACTGGTAGCAACACCCTTGCTGTTGAAGGTGAAGACGGTACAACAACGATCACTTTTGATAATGCTATTATTGCTGCAGGCTCTCAACCTGTTAACTTACCTTTCATCCCTGAAGATGACCGTGTAATTGATTCAACGGGTGCTTTAGAGCTTAAAGACGTTCCTGAGAAACTACTTGTTTTAGGTGGTGGTATCATCGGTCTTGAGATGGGTACTGTATACCGTGCGCTAGGTTCTGAAATCGACGTAGTTGAGTTTGCTGATCAATTAGTACCAGCAGCTGATAAAGACGTTATTAAGATTTACCAAAAATACGTTAAGAACAAGTTCAACGTAATGCTTTCTACTAAAGTTGTTGGCGTTGAAGCGAAAGAAGACGGTCTATACGTTTCATTCGAAGGTAAAAACGCACCGGCTGACGCAGTACGTTACGATAAAGTACTTGTTGCTGTGGGTCGTACACCTAACGGTAAATTACTTGATGCAGACAAAGCGGGCGTTAACGTTGATGAGCGTGGTTTCATCAATGTTGATAAACAGCTTAAAACAAACGTTGATCACATCTTCGCTATCGGTGATATCGTTGGTCAACCAATGCTTGCGCACAAAGCGGTTCATGAAGCTCACGTTGCTGCAGAAGTTATCTCTGGCCAGAAACATTTCTTCGATCCTAAGTGCATTCCTTCAATCGCATACACAGATCCTGAAATTGCATGGGTTGGTGTAACTGAGAAAGAAGCTAAAGAGCAAGGTTTAAGCATCGAAACTGCAGTATTCCCTTGGGCTGCTTCTGGTCGTGCGATTGCTTCTGCACGTACTGAAGGTCAAACTAAGCTAATCTTCGATAAAGATTCTGGTCGTGTTATCGGTGGTGCTATGGTTGGTATCAACGCAGGTGAAATGTTAGGCGAAATCGGCCTAGCAGTTGAGATGGGCGCAGACGGTGAAGACCTAGCGTTAACTATTCACGCTCACCCAACGTTAAACGAATCAATCGGTCTAGCTGCTGAAATCTTCGAAGGTTCAATCACTGACCTTCCAAATAAAAAAGCAGTTAAAAAGAAGTAAGTTCTTTTGACGAATAGCTTAAAAACCCAGCTTCTGCTGGGTTTTTTGTTTTAGTTTAGAGCTAAAACAAACCACTCAGATTAATATCTATTCCCCTTATTTTTAGCTACAATACGCGCCGTTCAATTTTCTGGTAAATACAGTGGCTACTATCTCAAATAACTCCGTGTTAGTACTTCGTGCTTTACAAATGGCTGAGTCTCGTCGTGAATTTAAAGCGCGAGGAGCTAAATTAACGCGTTGTGAGCGCTGTTTATTAGCTGAGCATTATTGTATCTGCGAAGGGGTAGAGCAGGCTGAGTGTGAATCGGCGGTCTGCTTACTTATGTATCACAATGAGAGTTTTAAGCCATCAAATACTGGGCGTTTAATTGCTGAGATCGTTCCAGATAACCACGCTTTTAAATGGGATAGAACGAACCCAGATGATGCTTTGTTAAGCTTGTTGGCAGATCCACAGTATCAGCCTATGGTTATTTTTCCTGCTAGTGATGTTGAAGATGAAACCCGTGTGATCACTGAAGTAGTGCCTGAGGACGGTAAACGTCCATTGTTTATCTTTTTAGACGGTACATGGCGCGAAGCAAAGAAAATGATCCGTAAAAGCCCTTATCTAGATAACTTACCTGTGCTTTCTATTACGCCTGAAAAGCTCTCAGATTATCGATTGCGTGTTGCCCCACATGAACATCAATTAGGCACCGCTGAGGTTGCTATTATGGTGCTTGAGCTAGCTGGTGAAATGGATGCTACGAAAAAGCTAGAGGAACATTTTTTTAAGTTCAGAGATGCATACTTGCTTGGTAAGAGAAATAAAGGGCGTCCAGAGTAGTTCCCTTTGGATAAAAGAAAAGCGCGAACTATCTCTAGTCGCGCTTGCGGAATCTTCTTAATTTTTTGCATCCTGCAATTGAATCTAATCAACTCCCTAAACTTTGCCACTCCATGCGATTACACTTTACTTATTGGTTCTGTGTAATATAAGGCAATCCCGCCTTGTTTCCTTGTAAGTCCATTACATCCTTGCTGGTAATTACTTTACCCTTCCCTTACGTGTCATCCAGACACTATCCTTTTATTTGCAAATCCGTTGCGATGCCCTAACGGCCTGTCCTTTGTTCCACTTTTTTAACTTCCTGTATAACAACATCCTGCTGTTATTCCATTCCACATCATCCTGATGCTGTCCGTAGGTTGTCACTCCTTTGCGTTACTCTTCCTGAGCCTGTCCTTAATTCCTTATTCTCCAAATGAACCTTATTCCGCGGTTTTATGAGTAATGCTTCCTTATCCATCTACTCATTAAGCTTCTTGCTTAGTTGATGTAAACAATTATAGAGAAATGGTCAAAGCTGAGTAGGTCAAAATCCTACTTAATCTATTGGTTATTTTATTGTCATTTAATATATATTATTAAATTTCAATTGGTTATGTGTTTTTTGGCAGTGTTTTCTGGTGCTTTTTACTCAATTGCTGCCATATAGGTGAGACATCTCTTACATGTAAATTCCTAAATGGCAGCTAGGTTGATTGAAATATGAGTTTAAACGGGTGCACTTTGCGCTAACTCTAGGTAAAATATTTTGATAATTGTTATTATTTAGGTGCTATAAAATGAAGAAAACAGCCTTAGTATTAGTTAGCGCATTATTGAGCGTGCCGGCATTTGCTGCAGACGTAGTAAATATTTACTCGTTTCGCCAGCCATTCTTAATTCAGCCTATTTTGGATGATTTCACTAAGCAAACTGGCATTAAAACTAATGTGGTATTTGCGAAAAAAGGTCTGATTGAGCGTGTAAAGCGTGAAGGCAAGCACAGTAAAGCTGATTTAGTATTAACCTCAAATTTTAGTGCACTTATTCAATTAGAAGATTTAGGTTTAACACAATCAATTAATAGTGATGTGGTAAATGCGAATGTGCCAAGCACCTTTCGCGATGCGGATGGTCAGTGGATAGCGCTTACTAAACGTGTACGTAATGTATACTCTGCAAAAGAGCGTATTGGTGCTCTTTCTGAGTTAACATATGAAGATTTAGCCGATCCAAAGTACAAAGGCAAAATTTGCACGCGCTCAGGCAAACACCCATACAATTTAGGTTTAGTTGCTTCGATGGTTGCTCACCATGGCGAAGTAAAAACTAAGCAATGGCTAGAAGGTGTTAAAGCTAATTTAGCGCGTAAGCCGCAAGGTAATGACAGAGCACAAGTAAAAGCTGTAAAAGAAGGCTTATGTGATCTGGCGTTAGGCAACAGCTACTATTTCGGTAAAATGCTGCAAGATGAGCAGCAAAAATCTTGGGCAGAAGCTGTTTATATTAACTTCCCTAACCAAACTAACCGTGGTTCTCATATTAACGTATCGGGCGTTGTTATGACCCGTTACGCTAAAAACCCTGAAAATGCCTTGAAACTGATTGAGTATATGACCGACAATAAGGCGCAAAATATGTATGCTTCAGTTAATATGGAATACCCAGTAAAGCAAGGGGTTGCATTATCTGAGATGGTTGCATCATGGGGGGAATTTAAAGAAGACAGTCTTCCTCTTGATGAGATCAGCAAATATCGCCCTGTGGCACTGAAGCTAATTGACGAAGTAAAATTTGATTTATAACGAGAACACACCTCGTTTTATAAAAGCTGTTTTTTAACAGCTTTTATTTTATCTGGTATTAATCCACTTATGCATGTGAAGTTTTCGCTGTCGCGTTGGCAGCTTATAGCCTGGCTTATTGGCCTGTTGCTTGTTACGCCATTAGGCTTTTTGTTATTTGAATCTCTGCAAGGGGATTCAGACGTATTTCAGCACCTATTTGACACGGTGCTTTGGGATTATACCCGTAATACGCTATTACTCATTGTCGGAGTGGGACTATTAAGCTGCGTTATTGCTTTACCGTTAGCTTGGTTAACTGCCTATTGTGATTTTCCGGGACGTAAGCAGTTTGAGTGGGCTTTAATGCTGCCATTAGCAATGCCAACGTACCTCATAGCTTATGTGTATACTGACTTACTTGATTATGCTGGGCCAATTCAAATAGCGCTAAGAGAGTGGTTTGGTTGGCAATCACCAGATGATTATTGGTTTTTTGATATTCGTACGTTAACCGGGGCCATTATTATGATTGCTCTGGTACTCTATCCATACTTATTCCTTATTTTTAAAACAGCGCTTAGAGAGCAGTCTTTTAAATTAGTACAAGCTAGTCAGTTGATGGGGTTATCGCCATTTAAAAGTTTCTTAAGAGTTAGTTTGCCCCTTGGTCGAGGGGCTATTGTGGCAGGAATAACATTAATCAGCATGGAAGCAATGGCTGACTTTGCCACCGTTAATTATTTTGCGGTGAGTACATTAACGACTGCTGTTTACGATACTTGGCTTGGCTATTACTCATTGACGGCTGCAGCGAAAATCTCTGGCATTATGCTACTCATTTTGTTTTTAACCATCATGGTGGAGCGCTTTAGCCGACGTAATCAAGCTGTATATGAACGTCAGTCAAGTATCAACAGTGCAACATTATATCGCTTAAAAGGCTGGGCTGCATGGGCTGCAAGCTTAGCTTGCATGTTAGTTCTGTTACTTGCTTTTATACTGCCTGTAGGGGTGTTAATTAAGTACGCCATTGCGTATTCCGATGAAGCATGGAATGGGGCATTTTTTAATTACGCTTGGCAGAGTTTTAAAGTCGCTGTTGTGGTGAGTATTGCAACCATCCTATTGAGCTTGTTGGTATTGTTTTATCAGCGAATTGCTAAACAAGCTTACTCTTTACTTCCTGGACGTTTAGCTAGTACAGGTTATGCCTTGCCAGGTACAGTGTTGGCCATTGCCGTATTACTCCCATTAACTCAGCTAGATGATGCATTAAATAACTGGCTTGAGCCTTTTGGTTTATCGCCTGGGTTACTTTTGAGTGGCACTTTATTTGCCATGATCTTTGCTTATGTTGTGCGTTTTTATGCGATTGCGCATGGTGCGCTTGAAAGTAGCTTTCTGCGTATTAGTCCATCGCTAGATATGGCTAGTCAATCAATGGGCAAAGGACCATTACAAACCTTATGGCGGGTACATTTACCGTTGTTAAAACGAGGGATTCTTACTGCTGGTTTGTTAGTATTTATTGAGTGCATGAAAGAGTTGCCAGCAGCTTTATTACTTAGGCCTTTTAATTTTGAAACGCTTGCGACCCATGTTTTTCAGTATGTTAGTGATGAGCAGTTAGAGCTTGCGTCTATTTCAGCTTTGTTTATCGTGTTAGTTGGGTTAATACCTTTGTATTTCGTTAATCGTTCGATGGAGCAAAATCACTCATGAGTCATTTGATAATTCAAGACCTAGCTTATCAGTATAATGGCACTAAGGTATTGAGTGAACTCAATCTTAATGTTGAGCAAGATGAAATTGTTTGTTTGCTTGGCGCAAGTGGCTGTGGCAAAACCACCACCTTAAAGGCAATCGCGGGGATTTTACAGCCCGAGCAAGGCTATATGAGCATAGATTCAAATGTGGTCAATGATAGCGGACTATTTGTTGCACCTGAAAAACGTAATATCGGCATGATGTTTCAAGACTATGCGTTATTCCCTCATCTAACGGTTAGTGACAACATTGCGTTTGGCCTCAGTAATATGAGCAAAGCACAAAAGCGTGAGCGCGTGGACGAAATGCTCAGCCTTGTTAAATTAGATGGTTGTGCTGGACGTTACCCTCATCAACTTTCAGGTGGTCAGCAGCAACGAGTCGCGATTGCTCGTGCTCTTGCTTATAAGCCAAGCTTATTATTACTTGATGAGCCATTTTCGAATATTGACACACAAGTACGCTTTGAGCTTATTGCAGATATACGTCGCATTATTAAAGATCAGCAGGTATCTGCGGTATTTGTTACCCACTCGAAGGAAGAAGCTTTCGCCTTTGCCGACACACTTGCGGTTATGCATGGTGGAAAAATCGCCCAACAGGGCTCCGCGGAGCAGTTATTTAGCCAACCTAACTCAAAGGTGGTTGCAGAGTTTCTTGGTACGGGCATATACTTAACGGCGAAAGTATTAACGCCAACTGAATACGAAACGGCGTTTGGTGTGGTTCACTCATTGACGGCGAACAATGTAGATTGTCAGCAAGGTCAAGTGTACATAAGACCGCACTATATTCAGTTGTGTGAAGCTGCTCACAGTGACGCAAACAGTTTAACAATCTTGCAAAGACGCTTTATCGGTACGCGTTATGTGTATCGTATCAATATTGCAGGGCAAGAGTGTGAAGTTGCCGCAGAGCAAGATCGCGTGTTAGCTGTTGAGCAGCCTGTAAAAATAAAAATAATGCCGCACACAGTCAATTTTTTTCATGATTAATCAATCTTGAATCCTTGGCTAGGTGCAAATAACGAGAAGCTAAGGATTCACTATGGCGCAAGCGCAATCTGGGATTTGTGCTGAAGCAAACTTACATGGTTTGCACCTGTTTTTTAATGTTTACGATGGCCATGATGAGTCATTACGTAAAAAACTAAAACGCGTCAGCGTTATTCAAGATGAGTTTGCAGATCAGTTCTCTGAAGCCATGCTGTCGTGCGTGGTTGCCCTTGGTGCTCAGTATTGGCCGCATATCCTGCCCGAATTTATTCCAAGTCAATTACAAAGCTTTCCTAATGTGACTCATAGTGAGCATGTGATCAGTGCACAGCCTTTTGACTTGTTTGTACAAATTCGCTCAGACCGCGAAGATGTAAACCATCTATTTGCTCTGCAAATTCTAAAGTTATTAACACCGGATGTAGAGCTGGTGGAGCAGGTACGTAATTTTCGGTTTTTAGATGGGCGTGATTTTAATGGCTTTATTTATGCTGGTGATACCCCTCATGGTCGTCAAAAGCGTAGCACGGCTCTTATCAACAAACCGGGGCACTTTGAAGACCAAGGCAGCTATATTCATGTGCAGCGTTTTGTGCATGACTTGAGTGTCTGGCAGCATTTGTCGTTGTTCGAGCAAGAACAAATCATGGGGCGTACGCGTCTTGATAATACCTTGATTGTGCCTGCTGTAGAAACTAGTCATGCGGTTCGCAGTGAACTAAAAGATGAGCACGGTCAGCCACTATTACTTAATCAAAGCATGCCATTTGGAGATGTGCATAAACAGGGGATTTTGATGGTTTCGTGTGCGGCGCAAGGGGATGCGTTTGAGCAGGTATTAAAGAGCCGGTTAGGGCAGGGCGATTGCTATGATCATTGGCTCGATTTTACTCAAGCCGATATGGGATCTGCGTTTTTCGCCCCGTCAGTAAACTTTTTAAAGCAGCTTTAAACTGTATCGAATAAAGTGCGCACGCGATCAAGCGTGACATCGATTTCTGAAATCTTCGCAGGGGCGATAAAAATAGTGTCGTCGCCTGCAATAGTGCCTAGTACACCATCCGCCTTACCTAGAGAATCAAGTAATCGAGCAATTAATTGAGCTGCGCCTGGGCTAGTACGAATAATGATCATCATTTCGTTATGCATAATATCGATAACAAGCTGACGCAGCGGGCTTTTCGCTGTTGGTACACCCATTTCAGCCGGTAAACAATAAACCATTTCTTGCTTTGCATTACGGGTACGTACAGCACCGAACTTGCTTAACATGCGAGAGACTTTACTTTGGCTAATATTATCAAAGCCTTGCTCTTTCAATGCTTCGACAATCTCACCTTGTGAGCCGAAGTTTTCTTCTTTTAATAGCGCTTTAAACGCTTTGATTAGTGCTTCTTGTTTGTCTTGTGGTTGCATGTTGCCGTTTCTTTATTCATAAAATGTGGAGTAATTCTACACAACTCTGCATATTTATGCAGTATTAGTTTACAAAGTCGTCCAAAATGCTGTGTCTTTACAGCTAAGTTTACAACTATGGTCGAAATTATACGCGAAATAAGCAGGATAAATTTGTTTTTAGTCGCTAATTTCATTATCTTTAGGGCCACAAATATTTCCTACCTCAAATTACGGAGAATTCCAATGAAAGTTGCTGTTTTAGGCGCAGCTGGCGGTATCGGCCAAGCATTGTCTTTATTATTAAAAACAAGTTTACCTGCAGGTTCTGAATTATCGTTATATGATGTTGCCCCTGTTGTTCCTGGTGTAGCGGTTGATCTTTCTCACATCCCAACAGACGTTAAAGTTGAAGGCTTTGGTGCTGACAACTTAGACGCAGCATTAGCTGGTTGTGATATCGTTCTTATCCCAGCGGGTATGCCACGTAAGCCTGGCATGGACCGTGCGGACCTTTTCAACGTAAACGCAGGTATCATCAAAACATTAGCTGAAGGCATCGTTAAAAACTGTCCTAAAGCGTTAGTAGGTATTATCACTAACCCAGTAAACGGCACTGTGCCAATCGTTGCTGAAGTATTCAAAAAAGCGGGTACTTACGATGCTAACCGTGTATTCGGTATCACAACGCTTGACGTGATCCGTTCAGAAGCTTTTGTAGCTGAACTTAAAGGTTTAAGCGCAACTGAAGTTAAAGTTCCAGTGATCGGTGGTCACTCAGGTACTACAATCCTTCCTCTTCTTTCTCAAGTTGAAGGTGTTACTTTCACTGATGAAGAAGTTGCAGCATTAACACCACGTATCCAAAACGCAGGTACTGAAGTTGTTAACGCTAAAGCCGGTGGCGGTTCAGCAACTCTTTCAATGGGGGCAGCAGCAGCGCGCTTCTGTATGTCTTTAGTGAAAGGCCTACAAGGTGAAGAAGTTGTTGATTATGCATACGTTGCAGTTGAAAACGGTGACGCAGCATACTTCGCACACCCAGTACGTCTAGGTAAAAACGGCGTTGAAGAAATCCTTTCTTACGGTGAGTTAAGTGCATTCGAAGAGCAAGCTAAAAACGACATGCTAGCTACACTTAACAAAGACATCCAAGAAGGTGTTGATTTCATCAACGGTTAATTCCGCCGGATGATAGGCGCTTTGCTTATTCGTTAACTTAGTAAAAGCGCTGAAAACAAAAAAGCCTGCAAATGCAGGCTTTTTTAATGGCTCGAATAAATAGAGTTTAATGATCGCGGGCAACGGCGATGCGGGCCAAACTCTCTAATGCTTGTTTGTAAGGTGTGTCTGGTAAGAAAGCAATACAAGCAATCGCTTTGTTAGCTTCTTGTTCTGCTTTTTGCATCGCAAACTCAAGCGCTTTAGTGTCAGCTAGTGCTGCTAGAATGCTCTCTAAGTGATCCATACCATTACCAAGCTCAATAGCTTCTCGTACCAGCTTAACTTGCTCGGGAGTGCCTTTTTGCATTGCGTAGATAAGCGGTAGGGTAGGTTTACCTTCAGCTAAATCATCGCCAATGTTTTTACCAAGTTGCTCGGCATCGGCGTTGTAATCAAGGACATCATCTACTAGTTGGAATGCAGTCCCAAGATGCATTCCGTATAAGTTTAATGCTTCAAGGGTTTGTTCATCTTGCTCAGTAATAATTGCGGCAAGGCCTGTTGCAGCTTCGAACAATTTGGCTGTTTTGCTGTAAATAACCTGCATGTAGCTTTGTTCTGTGGTGTCAGGGTCGTTACAGTTCATTAGCTGTAATACTTCACCTTCAGCGATGACATTCGTTGCATCAGCCAAAATTTGCATAATTGGCATTTTTCCAAGGCCAACCATTAGCTGAAACGAACGTGTATAGATAAAATCACCCACCAATACGCTTGCTGCATTACCGAACTCAGCATTTGCTGTAGGTGTGCCGCGGCGCAAATGTGACTCGTCGACAACGTCGTCATGCAATAAAGTAGCGGTATGAATAAATTCGATGATAGTGGCAAGCGTAATGTGGTCTTTACCCTCATAACCGAGTGCTTTTGCCGCTAAAATGGCCAACATAGGACGAACGCGTTTACCGCCGCTGTTTACTATGTATAAACCGAGTTGGTTAACCAAAGCGACATCTGAACGCATTTGGGCATGTATAAGTTGATTGACGTCATCCATTTCATTTTCGATTAACGTCTGGATAGCTTTTATATCCATTGATCTCCGAGCCAATATTTATGGGTATACGGGGCTGATTGTACAACAAAAAAAGCACTTGCTCGATATTTTGTGATGATTCATTAAAAAAACACTGTAAAGTTTTTTATTTGAGATCAATTTTGCCGAGATAAATTTATAACCTTGATTAATAAGTGATCAGCTTTTTGAATTTTTAAAATGCGTATTATTAGCGTAATTTAATTGTCATGAGATCGTAAAAACCGCTTGGCATGTGGTGTTTTTAAGATAGAATAGAGAAAAATATTGAATTGCTCTCAATGCAGCTATTTTTTATTCATTTTATCGAAAAAGAGGCTTGCTAGTTTTTGCACATTAGCGTAAACTTCGCGCCCTATTGAAGAATATTTTAGTTGCGTCGATTTGAGGGCGCACAGACGGAGTTAATTATGTACGCGGTTTTCCAAAGTGGTGGTAAACAGCACCGTGTGACTGAAGGTCAAACAATTCGTCTTGAGAAATTAGACGTTGAAACTGGTGCAGCAGTTGAATTTGATTCAGTACTTTTAGTTGCTGATGGTGAGAAAATCGAGATCGGTGTACCGTTCGTAAACGGTGGTAAAGTAACAGCTGAGGTTGTTTCACACGGTCGCGGTGAGAAAGTTAAGATTGTTAAATTTAGACGTCGTAAGCATTCTCGTAAGCAAATGGGCCATCGTCAATGGTTCACTGAAGTTAAAATCACTGGCATTAGCGCTTAATTAGAGGTACTGAGAAATGGCACATAAAAAAGCAGCTGGTAGTACTCGTAACGGTCGCGATTCAGAAAGCAAACGCCTAGGTGTTAAGCGTTTTGGTGGCGAATCAGTTCTAGCGGGTAGCATCATTGTTCGTCAACGTGGTACTCGTTTCCACGCTGGCGCAAACGTAGGTATCGGTAAAGACCACACTATCTTCGCAAAAGCAGATGGTAAAGTTCAATTCGAACAGAAAGGTCCTTTAAACCGTAAATACGTAAATATCGTAGCTGAGTAATCATCTCGATATTTGAAAAACCCCGCCTTTGCGGGGTTTTTTGTTTTAAGGCACATAATAGTGCGTATAAATATATACCTAAGCACCTTGGCATTGGGTGCTGAATAGGGCACTTAGGTATATAATAGAGTTATTAACAAGCCAATCTTAAAGTGAGTAATCATGAAGTTTGTAGATGAAGTAGAAATTCGTTGTGACGCGGGTGATGGCGGCAGCGGTGTCGTATCTTTCCGACGTGAAAAATATGTACCAGATGGCGGTCCTGATGGCGGCGACGGCGGCGATGGCGGCAGCGTTTATCTACAAGCCGATGAAAACTTAAATACGTTAATTGATTACCAATTTGAGCGTTTTCATAAAGCAGAGCGCGGCACAAATGGTCAAAGCCGTAACATGACTGGTAAAAAAGGCGCTGATTTAACGCTTAAAGTACCTGTGGGTACACGTATCATTGATGTTGATACTGAAGAGTCATTAGGTGATTTGACCAAGCATGGTCAAAAGGTTGTTGTTGCAAAAGGTGGTTTCCATGGCTTGGGGAATGCACGTTTTAAATCAAGTACAAACCGTGCGCCTCGTCAAAAAACACTAGGCACACCTGGTGAAGTTCGCAGCTTACGCCTAGAGCTAATGCTACTTGCGGATGTTGGCTTACTTGGTTTACCAAATGCCGGCAAATCAACGTTTATCCGCAGTGTTTCTGCAGCTAAACCAAAAGTGGCTGATTACCCGTTTACGACGCTTATTCCTAATCTTGGTGTAGTACGCCCAGACGCTAATAAGTCATTTGTAATTGCTGATATCCCTGGTCTAATCGAAGGGGCTTCAGATGGTGCTGGCCTGGGTATTCGCTTCTTAAAGCACTTAGAGCGTTGTCGTGTATTACTGCATATCATTGATGTTATGCCTGTTGATGGCACAAATCCGGTTGATAATGCCTTTGCGATTATTAATGAGCTGCACCAATACAGCCCTAAACTTGCTGAAAAGCCGCGCTGGTTAGTGTTTAACAAAATTGACCTATTACCAGAAGGTGAAGCTGAAGCCCTGTGTAATGAAATTGCCGAAGAGCTAGGTGAAGAGGCTAACGTTTACCGTATCTCTGCCGCGAATAAACAAAATACTCAAGCACTTTGTCATGACATTATGGCGCTACTTGATAGTATGCCGAAAGAGAAATTCGCTGAAGAAGAGAAAGAAGAAGTTGAATTTAAGTGGGATACTTATCATCAGAAAGCGACCTCTCAAGACGATGATGATTGGGATGACGACTGGGATGATGATGACTACGATGTAGAAGTTATCTACCAACGATAAAATTTAAAACTGAAAAGGAGCCATGCGCTCCTTTTTTATTAATAAGAAAAAAGTATTAAGGTTTAGTGTGAAAATTTCAATGATTGCTGCTATGGCAAATAACCGAGTAATTGGTCAAGACAACCAAATGCCATGGCATTTACCTGCCGATCTGCAACACTTTAAAAAAGTAACCATGGCAAAGCCTGTGATCATGGGCCGTAAAACGTTTGAATCAATAGGCCGCCCTTTGCCAGGCCGTCAAAATATTATTATCACGCGTAATGCTGATTATACCGCAGAGGGTATTGAGGTGGTTACTTCACCTGAGGCTGCGCTGGAATTGGTTGCTGATGTTGAAGAAGTTATGATTATAGGCGGTGGAAATATATACGAACAATTTCTATCTCAAGCAGATCGTCTATACTTAACATTCATCGACCTTGAAGTGGCCGGTGATACGCAGTTTCCAGATTACGAAAGTGTTGCTAATTGGACAGTTGTAGAGCAAGAACAGCATCAGCCTGATAACAAAAACTCTTACTCGTATACCTTTGTAACGCTGTATAAAAATTCGTAACATTATTGCGGTAAAAATAATTAGTTGGTACAATATTACACAATCTTGGTAAGAAAAAAGTATTACATAAGGGCAAAATATGATGAAGTTACCAAACATGTTACTTGCAGCGGCTGTTGTTTCAGCGTCAGTTGCGTATACAGCACCAGCAAAAGCTGATGATCAATTAGCGGTTTCTATCTGTGAGTACATCGCAGCTGATGATAAAAACCGTTTACGTAGTAAGCTGAAAAGCTCACGTGTGAAAATTCGTAACATCTTTGATGCTGTAAAATGTAATGGCAACAATATGCTTCGTCATGCAATTGAAAGCGGCGCTGCGGATGCTGGTGAATACATCGTTAAGAACTTATCTAAAAGCTCTTTAGAAGACGGTGCAGACATCGCATGGGCTGAATCAAACGGTCACGGTGGTTCACCACTGATCGCTGTTATTAAAGACCGCGCTGGCCTTTAATTTAAACGCCAATAGAATTTAAGAAACCGCACTCGTTGCGGTTTTTTTGTGCCTGAATAACACCTTATAAAGTGAATACATATAAAAAAGCCGTGTTTGCTTTCACAAACACGGCTTCTATCTTTGTTAGATCGTAGCTCGTTTACAGCTTCTTAAACTTTAAACGCGTCTACCGATAAACGTAGTTCTTCGGCTAACTTAGCAACTTCTGAACTTGAAATATTGGTTTGGTTTGCGCCCTCAGCTGTTTGCTCTGCAATTGCCACAATTGACTCTAAGCGTTCGCTAATTTCTTGCGATACTTGTTGCTGTTCGTGAGCGGCTGTCGAGATCTCTTCACTTACATTATGAGCTTGTGCAACGGCTGCGGTGATTGAGTCAAGAGCTGTGTTGGCAAGGTCTGATTGCTCAACACACGACTCAGCCTGTTGCTTACCTTTCGACATTGCCGATACAGCAGCCTCTGCACCAACCTGAAGCGATTCAATCATAGCTTGGATCTCTTGCGTCGATTCTTGAGTCTTACTCGCTAGAGAGCGTACTTCGTCAGCTACAACAGCGAAGCCTCGACCTTGTTCGCCAGCACGTGCAGCTTCAATTGCAGCATTCAGTGCAAGTAGGTTAGTTTGCTCTGCAATGCCACGAATAACATCTAAGATGCCACCAATTGATGCGCTATCTTTGTGTAGCTTATTGATAACTTGTGATGCATCATCAACTTCACGAGCAAGTTGTTCAATAGTCGCTTTGTTTTGCGAAGAAATACCTTTAACACGGTCAGCTTCTTTATCTGCGTTCTTGATTTCACTAAGTGCCTGTTGAGCACTGCTGCTTACCGCTTGTGATGTGCTGCTCATTTCCGTGGTTGCTGTGGCAGCTTGTTCAACTTGCGCTTGTTGATTACGAATAGCTTGGCTTGATTCTTCAGTGATTGCTGAAGTTTCTTCAGATGCCGCAGCAAGCTGTGTAGAGCGAGAGATAATACCTTGAATAAGCGTACGTAAACTTTCGATTAGCGTATTACAACTGCGTGATAGCTCACCGAACTCGTCTTTAGCAGAGTCGTCTAGGCGTTGAGTCATATCGCCGCTAGCAACAATATCAAGAATACGGTTTACTTCAGAAAGTGGTTTAGTAATACGGCTAACAGTAATTGCTGCAACAGCAATAGCAATTAAAGTGGCGATAACCATGGCAATCCAAGTCCAAATCGTTGCAGTAGATACGTTACCACTTACATCTTGTTGTAAGTCAAAGGCAAGAACCGTAGCTTGGTCAACAAGCTCTTTAAGTTGCTTTAGGGCCTCAGTGGTTGATTTTTCTGCATTGGCTAGCTCAGATTGAGTTTGTGCAATTGCATCAATTAAACGTTTTTTATTTGCTGATAAACTGTTGTTGCCGCGAACGTTGTCAGCAAGACTTTCAAAATAACCATTTAGGTCATTATATAAATCCGCATTATTATCAATGATAGCTGGACGGATAAGGCCAAGGCTTCGTTCAACTTCTTCTAGGTAATAAGTTTGTTCGTTTTTGATGATATCTAAGGTATTAAGCGTTTTAACCGTTAGCATGTCTGTGCTATTAGTTACTACTGATTGGAAGTTATTTTCCATGTTATTGGCAGCTTGATAAGCACGCGAGTGGTTTTCTTCAAGACCATCAATATCAATAATATCAAGTACAACAGAGTTAGCATCTTCAGCACTTATCTCGATGTTTTCAAGCTGGGTGCGCAGTGTTTTGTTGAGCTCAAGTTGAGTTTGTTTGTCTGCAAAAAGGTTATCAACAGATTTAGCAAAGCGTTTATAAGTTTGTTCAACTTCTTGGCTGCTTTGTTTCAGTTTCGGATCGTTACTAACTACCTGTTGTAAATCTTGGTAGGAGTTATCGTAACGCTTTTTCTGTTCGTTAAAGTTTTTTCTAAGTGCAGCTAATTCATCTTGTGATGTAGTGTAAAAGCTCGCTTGCGCTGACTTACTCATCAAAATGAATTCAACTTGCAACTCATAACTTTTGTCGAGAGCCGGTAATGACAGCTGATTAACTCGCTGTGTCGATTGATCAATGTTGGTAATTCTGATCAACGAGTTACCACCAATAAATAGCAGGAGTAACGTAATAACAATAAAGCCACCCCAAATTCGCTGTCTAACGGTCAAGTTCATATGTAATTCCAGAAAATAGTACTAATCAACACTTATCGGCAAGGTTGCCAATTAGTTAAGTAATTAAATTTAATTAGCTTTAAATTAAATCAACTTTAATTGTTATAAATCTAACAGATGTTCAGCTATTTTTCAGTTTATTTAGATAAAAGAGTGGGATTTTTCGACAAAACAGTCTTTTTTGCTGAGTTCCATGAGTGTCATTGCGCCTCCCCATACACAGCCAGTGTCGAGGGCATGAATATTTTCGGCGTTTACTTTACCTTCTAAAGCGGCCCAGTGACCAAATGTGATCTGTTGATTGAGTTCAGAAATATTCGGATGCTCAAACCAAGGTAGTATTGAGCTATCTTCACTAACGCTGGTTTTATTGCTGAAATCTAGCTCACCGAGCAAATTTACAAAACGCATACGAGTGAAGTAATTAACAATATAACGAAACTTGGCTTCATTACTCATCGTTGATTGCCATTCTAATGGATGGGAGTCATACATATTGGCAAAGTAATGATTGGCATCGCTACCTTGATAGCAACTTTCTGCAAAGCGAGCGCGCTTTAATGCTTTTTTAATCGACCAATTTGGATTTAAGCCGGCATGGCTTATTAGCATGTCGTAGCGTTCAAGCCACAAGGCTAAAGGCTGTTGTTGCAAAAAATGAATATATTCAGAGCGTTTTGGACTAGAAAAAACAGCATCAAGCTTATCTTTAGGATTTGCTGGTTTATTTAAATAATGACAGGCAATAAGGTGTAAGTCATGATTACCAAGGGTAATGGTTACACTGCCTTGCATTTTATAAAGACGCTCGAGGCAGGCGAGTGAGTCAGGGCCTCGAGCGACAATATCGCCAACTAAGTAAAGGTGATCTTGGCTTGGGTTGAAGTTGACACGTTTGAGTAAAGTATCAAATTCACAGTAACAGCCTTGTAAGTCACCAATTGCGTAATCAGCCATTGTTACCTAGTGCAAAATGTTTGGACAGGCTAAACGAAAAACGTCGATTGGCGCTTCAAACTCAGTACCAAACTCGTTACGCATGGTGTAATGACCTTGCATTGTGCCAACCGGGGTATCAAGTACAGCACCACTGGTGTATTTATAGCTTTCGCCAGGAGCAATAGTGGGTGTTTCACCAACAACCCCTTCGCCTTGTACCTCAACTTCTTTACCATTGGCATCGGTAATTAACCAATAACGACTTAAAAGCTTAGCGCTACATAAGCTGTGGTTTTTAATGGTGATTGAGTAAGCAAAAACGTATTTATCTTGTTCAGGCTCTGATTGACCTTCTACATAGAAGGTTTCAACCGAAACCTTAATTGGAGAACCTAAATTACTGCTTGTTGTCATAAATCCAATTAGCTATATCAATAAATTGTTGTAAAGATAGGCTTTCTGCACGAAGAGTGATATCAATACCTATACCTGTTAGTTCTTCAGCTGTAAGTAAGTTAGATAAGCTATTACGCAGTGTCTTACGACGTTGGTTAAAAGCTTCTAAACAAACGGTGTTTAATAACTTAGTACTTTTAGCTGAACGTTGTTCTGGCTTTTTAGGGATCAAGCGGATAACCGCTGAATCTACCTTAGGTGCAGGCTTAAAGCATTCAGGTGGCACATCAATCACTGGCATTGCGTGGCAGTAATACTGTGTCATCACACTTAAACGACCAAAGGCTTTACTGCCAGGGCCTGCTACCATACGTTTGACAACTTCTTTTTGCAGCATAAAGTGCATGTGCTCAACATTATCTGCGAACTCAAATAAATGGAATAGCAGCGGGGTCGAAACGTTGTAAGGTAAGTTACCAAAAATCTTTAACTTTTCGTCAGACTTGATCAGAGAGCTGAAATCGAACTTCATTGCATCGCCTTGATGCACTGTTAATTTAGGCCCTAAAAATGGGTGGCTCGTTAAACGTTCTGCTAAGTCTTTATCTAGCTCAACAACAGTTAGATGGCCACTTAATTCAGCTACAGGCTCAGTGATTGCACCAAGGCCTGGGCCGATTTCTACTAAATTGTCTTCAGGTTTAGGATCAATAGCCGTGACGATTTTGTCGATGATCATGTCATCGTTTAAAAAGTTTTGACCAAAACGCTTACGAGCGCGGTGTCCTAAATGTACTTTATCTGTCATTGATTCTGTGCTTTTTCATGGGCGAGCTTAATTGCTTCGCGGATCGCTAATTCAAAACTACCTACATCAGCAGTACCAGTGCCAGCTAAATCTAGTGCCGTACCATGGTCTACTGAGGTGCGAATAAATGGCAGGCCAAGGGTAATGTTGACCGAATTGCCGAAACCTTTGTATTTTAGCACAGGTAATCCCTGATCGTGATACATTGCAAGCACAGCATCTGCTTGTGATAGATATTTATCTTGAAACAGGGTGTCAGCTGGCAATGGGCCAATTAAGTTCATACCTTGGTTATTCAGATGTTCTAAAGTTGGCGTTATGGTGTCAATTTCTTCAGTGCCTAAATGGCCATCTTCACCCGCATGCGGGTTGAGTCCACACACTAATATACGCGGCTTTTCAATGCCAAACTTAGTTTGTAAGTCATGGTTTAAAATCGTAGCCACTTTACTTAAACGTTCAACAGTAATCGCACGAGACACATAAGCAAGTGGTATATGTGTTGTTACGAGTGCCACGCGTAAGCCTTCTGTTGCTAGCAACATAACTACATCGGCAGTATTTGATTGCTGTGCGAAATACTCAGTATGACCACTAAACGAGATACCCGCTTTGTTGATAATACCTTTATGGACAGGTCCTGTGACAACAGCTGCAAATGTACCATCCATGTTTTTTTCGCTGGCGATACGTAGCGTATCCAACACGTATTGACCGTTAGCGTCATTAAGTACGCCGACTTCAACGTCAGTGCCTAAATCCACTTGATGTAAGTAAACACTGCCAGCAGGTGCAAGGCTTGGCGCTTTGCTATCATCAAACTCAATTAAGTTGATATCTAAGCCAAGTAATTTGGCGCGCTGTTTTAAAAGCGCACCATCAGCAATCACCACCAGTTGGGCATCCCACTGGTGCTGCGCTAACTTGATAAGTAAATCAGGGCCAATACCGGCTGGCTCACCTGGGGTAATTGCGATTCTAATGGTCATAATTTTTATTCTGTTGGGAAAATATCAACGTGCGCTTGCTCACGCATTTCTTGCTGCCAGTTGAAACTTTCTTCTTTAAATTTACGATTAAACAGTAGCTGATGTGCGCGGTTGCGCTTAGCTTGTTCAGTTTTATCTGCTACACGCTTGTCAAGAAGCTGTACAATGTGCCAACCGAATTGAGTTCTGAATGGCTCACTGATTTCATTTTTATCTAGAGAAAGCAAAGTATTTTTGAATTCTGGTACATAAGTACTTGGATCAGTCCAATCATATTCACCACCTTTCAATGCTGAACCTGGATCTTCAGAGTATTCTTTAGCAAGTTCGCCAAAATCTGCTTTGCCTTCACGTAGATCTTTAGCAAAGCCTTTTAGCATGTCACGGGCTTTTTCTTCACTTAAAATTATTGATGGTTTAATTAGAATGTGGCGTGAACGAACTTCAGTTGTTTCAACTACTTGGCGGCCACGAACATCTTGCACTTTGATAATGTGGAAACCTGCACCTGAACGTAGAGGGCCAACGATATCGTCTTTTTTATGGCCTTTTACCGCTTCAGCAAACAGCGATGGCATTTCGTTGATACCCATCCAACCTAGCTGACCACCTTCAAGTGCTTTTGAGCCACTTGAAGATGAAATAGCGATACGCTTAAACTCTTTGCCTTCTTTTAAAAACTCGATAACCTTTTCTGCTCGAGTTTTAGCACTCGCGATTTCATCTGCTGACGCATCACTAGGAATATCAATCAAGATGTGACCGATATCGTATTCTTCGGCACTTTTGCCTTGGGTTTCCATGATTTTTAGAAGGTTATCGATTTCTTGCGGGCTGATATAAATACGACGGTCAACGTTCGCACGCATGACTTGTTGCGTGGTGATTTCTTTACGAATTTCTTCACGGTAAGCTGTATAGCTTTCACCTGCTGCTTCGATAGTACGGCGTAAATCCGCAATTGTACCGCCTTGCTCACGAGCCATGTTTTCTAGTGTTTGGTCTAACTGAGAGTCAGAGATCTCTAAACCCATTCGCTCAGCAAGTTGCATCATCAGAGTTTGGTTTACTAAACGCTCAATAGCTTGAATTCGAAGCGTGTCATCAGACGGTAACTCTTGACCTTGCTCTGCTGCTTGAGTTTTTACACGGTTGATAATGGTGTCGACTTCACTTTGTAGAATAACACCTTGGTTAACAACACCAACGACTTTGTCAATTTCGACAGGTGTTGCGAAAACGCTTTGGCATAGGCCAACTGTTAATAATGCAGATGCTAATAATTTTTTTAAATTCATACTTTTTCTAATACTCTTGCTAATAGTACTGCGGTACTAGTTATTAAGAAAATACGGTCTACGATAGCCAAAAATACCTTGTTGTAATAATTTTTGTGCATCATAACGGCTTTTACTTCCAAGCCCTTTTAATACGATATTGAAGCCAATACTGGTATCAAAAGTTGCTTGTTCTTGACCAATCGCCTGGTTCAAATCTGTTTCGATTTGACGACGGCCTGTGATTTGAAACGCCCAACAGCAGGATTCATACTGAAGACCGCTGAAAACTTCAATACTACGACCGCTTTCTAAATCGCGGTGGTAGCTACCAACAAACTGCCAATCTTGCGATAGCGGAATGCTTGTAAATAAACCAATTTGCTCGATTGTATTGCCTGAGACATCATTTGCATAGCGATGGTTCAATTGCACGAGCTGTTTATCGTCACCTTTATAATCTAAGGTGATATTTGATTGAATAATATCTTTGCCGTCAGTGTCGTACTGAATCCCACCTGATAAATACCAGCGACGGTGCCAATGTAACATGGTTTGCGCTGCGAACAAGGCATTGTAGTTAGTATCAACATTAATGCCTTGTGTTGTAGGTTTTGCGTCATTACTTAAATAAAAGATTTGTCCGGCACTAAAGTTAAATACTTCTTCGTTCTCATTGCTAAATAAGCGGGTTGTCGCACCTAACGTAAATTGGTTCGCAGTGGCAATACGGTCGATGCTTGAGAATCGACGGTCTCTAAATAAACCAAAAAAGTCGTCTTGTAATTTTGTTGTATCGTAAAGGCCAATGTTTGATTGGTCTTTATTAGGGGTGTACAAATACTGAATTTGTGGTTCAAGTGTTTGAATACCATCTTTAAAGAAAAATCCAGTATCACGTTCAAAATTTAATTGGCTGTATAAACGCACTTTTGGCAGGGTACGCGTGACTTTTTCGTCGTAGTCGGTTCCTGTTAAATCACCATGCTGGTTATATTCTGTATGCAGTAAACTGAATTCAGATAAAAATGACCATGCATATTCTTGGTAACCAAAGCTTGCTTTCGGTTCGATATGAACACGACTTGCTTCATCAATGACTGCGTTATCATTAGTGAAATAGCTAAGCTCACCATCAAGGGTTAAATCAACGCCATAAAAATCATACGCATCAGTTTGCGAAAAGCTAATTTGTGGCAGTGCCGCGTATGACTCGCGGTGATCACCAAGTACTTCAAAACTTTGCAACTTGATATTGGTACGCCAAGTGTCACCTAAATGAGTTAGTGAACCTGTGCGGTATAACTGAGTATCTGTGCGAGTCGCATAACCAGAATTTAAATCAGTTAAGTAGTTATCATCACTAACGTTAGTAATATCTATATTACCGCGCCAGTTTTCACCAAAGTAGCTTTGCTGCTGCCAATGGAATAGATAACGCGAGTCAACATTTGGTTCTTCATCATCTTTATCTAAGTATTCAACAGCAATAAGACCGTTGTTTTGCTCCGTTAAATAACGAAATTCACTAATAATCTGTAAACCGCGCTTTGACATATAGCGAGGCGTAATGGTGGCGTCGTAATTAGGTGCAATATTCCAGTAATACGGTGTGATGGTTTCAATACCGTAGCGGCCTGAACTTGAGAAGTTAGGTGTTAATAAGCCTGATTTACGGCGGTCATCTAATGGAAACGTAAAATAGGGAATATAAAGAACCGGCGTATCAAATACCCGTAATACGGTATTGCGGGTTTCGCCCCAACCATCTTCACTGGATAGATCAATTTCGTCAGCTTCAATTGCCCACACCGGTGTTTCGCCCGGGCAGGTAGTAAAGCTTGCGTTCATCAGGTTTAAGCCAGACTCGTTTACTGTTAGTTTTTCTGCGCCACCATGACCAAGTTGGTCGGTGAGCTTATAATCAGCACCAAGCAAGCTTAATTCAGAATTATTTAAATCCGCATTGAGCCCAGAACTATTAATTTGGCTTACTTTATCGCGATAAACGATAGGGCCGGTTGCATTAAGTAACCCACGTTGTTTGTCAATCAGTGCACTTTGTGCGGACAAATTCATCGTTAGGGTGTTAATATCTACATTACCGGTAAATTCTGCGCTTTGGGTACCCAATAGTTCAATATCATCTGATTTGATATCGATCATATTAAGTTCAAGGCCAGGGAGCGGTTGCCAAGCTCTGGTTTGCATTGAAGTGCCACAAAGATTGTGTGTCAGTTCAGTTTCGGCGAACGATGGTGCGCTAAGTACGCTTAGCATCATTATGCCCCAGGTTTTGCTCATTTAATGACCTTAATGCTCTTTGGTTGGATATAAGCTAGACATAATAAAGGAAAACAATGGCAAATACAGTAATTGACTTAGTGAAAAATAGATATCTTACTAAATGAATCGTTATAAAAGTTTACAGCAGTTTTTAAATCCTCATTTTAAAGAGGATGAATATCAATTAGCCGCCATCACTGGGGATGCGAGCTTTCGCCGTTATTTCCGCGTAAATACAAGTGAACAGAGCTATATCGTCATGGACTCAGACCCCAATAAATTAGATAACACGCCTTATATAGAACTCAATAAAGTGTTTTCTCAACATGGCTTTAAATTACCAAAAATTCTTCAAGCAGATGAAAAGCAAGGTTTCTTCTTATTGAGTGATTTAGGCAATACTCATTTGGCCGATTTACTGGGCGACGAAGACCGCACTTTACACTACAAACATTTAATAAAGTTAAGTGCACAATGGGCGCAAATCCCACCTGCCCAACATATGAAAGTATTTGATGGTGAGTTTTTACAGTTTGAACTGAGCATTTTTAGAGATTGGTTAGTTGATAACTTTATTGGTGAGCAACTTTCTGTTGATGAACAGCAAATGTGGCAACAGGCTTGTGAGCTATTAGTTAATAATGCCCTTGAACAACCGATTGTTACGGTTCACCGAGACTTCCATAGCCGCAATATTATGCGCACAGGACAGCAATGGGCGATCATTGATTATCAAGATGCCGTACAAGGGCCAGTGTGTTATGACCTTGTTTCGTTATTAAGAGATTGCTATTTTAAGTTGCCAGAGCAAGAGCTCGATTACCTTTTACATTACGCTTATGACGAATTTTGCGAGCAAAAGCTTTTGCAAGACATCTCATTTACGATGTTTAAACGTTGGTTTGATTTAACTGGCGTGCAGCGTCATTTAAAAGCGGCAGGTATATTTTGCCGTTTGAAATTGCGTGACGGTAAGTCTGGCTATTTGAGTAATGTACTGCCAACCCTTACATACATCAGTAATGTCAGTAAAGAATACCCAGAGTTAACAGCCCTTGGTCAGTGGATAGAGCAGATAATTATTCCACAGACTAAGCAGCGTTTAACAAAAGAGATGAAATGAAAGCAATGATCCTAGCGGCAGGGCGCGGTAAGCGCATGATGCCGCTAACAGAAACGATGCCAAAGCCGATGCTAAAGATTAACGGCAAGCCATTATTAGAGCATCATATTAATAACTTACGCCAAGCAGGCATTACCGATATTGTCATTAACCTTGCTTGGCAAGGTGACAAAATAACAGAGTATTTTGCTGATGGTTCGCAGTTTGGTGTATCGATCACTTACAGCCAAGAGCAGGCTGGGGGTCTTGAAACCGCCGGTGGTATTATTCAAGCATTGCCGTTATTGGGTGAGCAATTTATTGTCATCAATGGTGATGTGTTTACTGATTACGATGTTACTTCGTTGATGCAGCTTCATCTGCAAGTAGGGGAGGCGCATATTGTCCTTGTTGAAAATCCTGCTCATAATCCTGATGGTGATTTTGCTCTAAGTCATCTAAGCCCAGATAGTCAAAAGTATACTTTTTCGGGTATAAGCCGCTATCATGTTGATTTTTTTGAAGGTCTCAGCGCAGGTATTCGTCCACTTGGGCCCATTTTGAGAGAAAAACTCACAGAGCATCAAGTTTCTACTGAGCTTTATTTAGGTCAGTGGGATGACATTGGCACGCCTGCCAGACTCGATGAAATAAATCAGCGTTTCACTTTGTAATAACAACAGAGGTTTGCCAAATTATGTGGGGAAAAGTACTCGGTTTTTGTTTTGGCTTTATGTTTGGCAAGTTTATTGGTGCCCTACTAGGTTTATACCTAGGCCATATGTTCGATCGCAGTTTAAAACAAGACTTTGATAAAGCAGGTGGTTTTTCTGGTTTGTTTAAAGGCGATGACATTAACGAACGCCAAGCTCTTTTCTTTTCAAGCTGTTTTGCGGTAATGGGGCATATTGCCAAATCGAATGGTCGCGTTAGTGAAACTCATATTCGTGCTGCAAGTTTGTTTATGGACGAAATGGGCCTATCGGGCGATGAGCGCCGTGAAGCTCAAGATGCCTTTCGTAGCGGTAAAGAAACGGATTTTTCATTAAAAGAAACCGTTCATGACTTTAAGGAGCGCTTTGCCCGACGTCATGATTTATTGCAATTATTCCTCGAAATACAAATTCAAATGGCCTTTTCTGATGGCCACCTTGCAGAGCAAGAAAAGCAGCTCTTGCAAGAGGTGAGTAAGCAGCTTGGTATTTCGCGCACTCAGTTCGGATTTTTATTAAAGCGCTACCAAGCCGAATTTGCGTTTCGCCAGCAACAACAGCGCTTTTATGAGCAGCAACGTCAACAAAGCCAGCAAAATCGCAGCAGTCATAGTGAACAAAGAGGGCACAGTGTGCCACCCAATAATGGTATGAATCGCGCGCAAGCTTTGGCTCTTTTAGGCTTAAACAATGATGCTTCTGCGCGAGATATTAAAGTAGCCTATCGCAAACTCATGGCTCAGCATCACCCCGATAAGCTGGTATCGCAAGGTTTACCAAAACATATGATGGAAGTCGCAGTAAAGAAAAGCCAAGATATTCAAGCAGCCTATGAGTATTTAAAAAAGGCGGCGTAGGAAGCCATCAACTTCTTTGAGCAGCCTCTCGTGCTGCTCAGGCTCTGAAGGCACACCAAATAACTCTCTTTGTCGGTAGTCATATTTTGCGTGTTTTCTTACCCAGCGTTTCCTGTCTTTTACGCTTTGCAGCGTGTCAGGGTTACCCTCACTATAGAAAATATCTAATAACGGTGGGCTGATGGTCGATAGCGTAGCATTGAGATGCTGGTTACGAATACTGTTGGGTAAATAACTCCCTAAGCTAATAAAGGCGTTAAGTTCGTTATTTGGAAAGCTAGCATAGTGCTCAATTAATAGCCCCGCACTGGCACCTTGAGCCACAACAACTATGTTGCCGCCCTCATCCATTGCACTGTTATACAAGGCATTGAACCTGGCTATTAACTTTAACTTGTAATCATCAAGCACAGCTTCACTAATATTGGGTGCACCTGTAACAAAATGAGGCGCTTGTTGTGCTTGGGCTGGCGTGGCAGGAGCAGTTTGTTCATCGCTTTGCGTAGTTGACTCTTCAGCGTCTTCAGAGCTCTCAGATGGCTCAGGCATTGCCATGTCAGCAGGGTGCCAATCAATGTCTGGCATAGTCATGGCAAGAGTTGCATAGCCAATTTCATTTAACTGTTTACGTAAAAAGTTAATGCCAGCATTGTTTGTTGGTAAGTGCTGCCAATCGGGAATAATGAGCACAATTCCACGTTGACTTGCAGCCATCGATTGACGATATAAGCTGATAAACTCATCTTCACCAGCAAGCAGGGGACGCACTTCGTCAGTTGGTAAAAAACGTTGAATATCATTTGTGACCAAGCTTGACCAAGGCGTCGGTTTGATAAAGTCGGCTGCATTCACGCTGCTAATCAACGCAAAACAGGCTGCGTAAACTAAGCGATGTGAGGATTTTAAATTCATGCCGATATTACCTGAGTCATTAATTAAATCAGTGATTAACTAGGTTATCGGCAGTGTTTATTAAATATTTAGCGAATTGTCTTAAAACTCAGGAGCAGCTTCAAAAATCAGTGTTTCACCGCTGGCTGGGTGAGCTAAGGTTAGCATTTCGGCATGCAGTTGTAAGCGAGGAGCCATGGCGAATGCCTCGGGGTGAGCATACAACTTATCGCCTAAAATAGGGTGACCCAATGACAGCATATGCACACGCAGTTGGTGAGAACGCCCTGTAATTGGGGTCAGCTCAACACGAGTTGCATTACCTTCATATTCAAGCACTTTAAAATGGGTTAATGACGGTTTGCCATTGTCGTGATCAACCATTTGCTTTGGTCGGTTCGGCCAATCACAAATAAGTGGTAAATCTACCGATCCAGTTTCTTGCTCAAGCTTACCAAATACACGAGCAATGTAGCGTTTCGCGGTTTTTCTATCTTGAAACTGAATGCTTAAATTACGATGCGCTTCTTTGTGCATAGCTAAACAAATAATGCCAGAGGTAGCCATATCAAGGCGGTGAACAATTTTCGCCGTTGGAAAAACGCGATTAATGCGAGCAATAAGGCAGTCAGCGTGTTTTGGGTCTTTTCCCGGCACAGTAAGTAAACCACTTGGTTTATTCACAATAAGTAAGTCATCATCTTGATAAACAATACTTAAATAAGGTGTCATTGGGGGATTATAATTGAGTAACACAGCCAGCCTCGATGATATGCAAGGGCGCTATTTTAAAGGAGTATGAGCGCATACACAATGCCAGTGCTGGTTTTTGAGTAGTAGCTAAGATACAGTAAATTAAGGTATGGAGTTTAAAGAAAAGGACAAATGAATGTTTCGCCTTGGTTTAATTCGCTGTAAGCCTTGTACACGTTGTGGCTTAGAAGTGAATGATCTTGAGCCAGAGTGTCCGCATTGTAAAGGCTTTTCAGACCTACAAGCAGTATATTTGAAGCAAGCTTACAAAGACGATTTAATACAAAGAAATAAAAGCTTAGCTAAGTTATTTTGTAAGCTAGCGGCAGTGGCCGTAATTATTACCCTTGTGGTGTTTTTTGTATAAAAAAACGCGATGTGAAAGCACATCGCGTTTGTAGTTTTGAGTTTAGCGCTTCAACGTTAGTGCGAAACGACAATTAAACGAATTGCATCAAGTTTAACTTGGGCTTTTTCGATGTAAGTAGTGAGTTCGCTACGCTGCTTATCAAAGAAGCTCAGCTCTTCATCACGAATATTCGGATTGATTTGCTTAAGTGCTGTTAAGCGAGCTTGCTCTTCACCAAGGGCGGTTTGCATTTTCTCTAGTGATTCAGCACGCAGTGTTTCTAGCTTTGTTTGTGCCATACCTTGTGCGCTGGTGATCATTGGGTGAATGGCACTTTGTAGCGCGCTGGCTAATTTACTTGCAGTTTGGCGACCAACCGCAGACAACTGCTGATTGAAAGCATCAAAAGCAACATTATCAGCCAGATTGTTACTGCCCTTATCTAATAAGATACGAATAGGCGTTGGTGGTAAGAAGCGGCCAACCTGAAGTGCTTTAGGCGCCATCGCCTCAGCAATGAAAATGAGCTCTACAAAGAAGGTACCAGCAGGTAGCTTTTTGTTTTTCAGTAACGCCACAGAGGCAGTACCAAAGTCATCATCACAAATCATGTCTAAGCTGCCTTGCACCATTGGGTGGTCCCAGCTGATGAAATGGGCGTCTTCTTGCGAAAGCGAGGTGCTGCGATCAAACGTTACTGTGATGCCATCATCTTTTAAACATGGGAAAGATGGATTTAGCATGTGCTCAGTTGGTTTTAAGATAATGGTATTTTCACCTTTATCTTCTTGGCTTACACCAAAAGTATCGAACACATTGATCATGTAACTTGGTAGTGTAAATTGATCGTCTAACTCTTCGATATCTGCAACAAGACTTTCTGCTCGGCCTTGGCCACTTGAATGCAGCTCTAGTAAGCGGTCACGACCACTTTCCATTTGCTTACGAAGCTTGGCATTTTGACCTGCCACTTGTTCTAGCAGTGGGTCTAGCTCTTCTTCATCGCAATTGTGTGCACCAATAAACTCAAGTAGTTCTTCGCCATACTCTTTATACAGCATTTGCCCTGTTGTCGATGTTGTTTCAAACGCATCTAAGCCTTCGTTGTACCAACGTAATAACACTTCCTGTGCGGTGTTTTCAAAATACGGCACATGAATGTTTACGTCTTGAGTTTGACCAATACGGTCAAGACGACCAATGCGTTGCTCAAGTAAGTCAGGGTTGAGCGGTAAATCAAACAATACTAAGTGATGCGAGAATTGGAAGTTACGACCTTCAGAGCCAATTTCAGAGCAAAGTAGAATTTGTGCGCTGTCGTACTCGTCGGCAAAGTAAGCGGCTGCACGGTCACGTTCAACAATCGACATACCTTCGTGGAAAACAGAGGCTTTAATCGCTTCACGCTCACGTAGAATCTGTTC
The DNA here is from genome assembly GCF_011806445.1 of Pseudoalteromonas sp. HF66. NCBI lineage: Bacteria > Pseudomonadati > Pseudomonadota > Gammaproteobacteria > Alteromonadales > Pseudoalteromonadaceae > Pseudoalteromonas > Pseudoalteromonas sp. HF66. The sequence continues at coordinate 162,060 of NZ_JAATOU010000006.1, read as the reverse complement.
TAGGCTAAGTGCGGTTTCGGCTTTAGCACAGATAAGCAGTACTTTTTCGTGTTTAAGGGTTTTTAACGTTTCGATTAACCAATCAACACGTGGGTCAAATGCGCCCCAGCTAGCATTTTCACCTTCAAACTCTTGGAAGATCTTTTCAGGAAATAAAGCTCGAAGGGCTGTTAGCTCAGCATTTTGAATGCCGCCCATGTTACCCAGTACCGACATCGCCGTTTTATATTGTTTAGGCATTGCCATAGGGTATGCATGAAGCTTACGGCTTGGGTACCCATCAATACCGCTACGGCTATTTCTAAATAAAATGCGACCCGTACCATGGCGGTCTAACAACATTGATAAAATTTCGTTGCGCGCCGTTTCATCACCTTTCTCTGCTTCGGCTAAAAGATCAGTGATATCGGTTTCTTTTAATAGCTCTTTTAATGTTGCACGAGACGCATCATCAAGGCCTTTTTCACCGAGTAATTGGTTGGCTGCTTCGGCAACCTCTTTGTAGTTACTTTCTTCTTCAACAAACGCATCGTAGTCGTAGAAACGATCTGGGTCGAGTAATTGTAGGCGTGCGAAGTGGCTGCGATGGCCTAGTTGATCCGGCGTTGCAGTTAATAAGATAAGGCCTGGAATGTCTTGGCTTAACTCCGCTATACGTTGGTATTCAGTGCTTGGTTTACCATTATTGATACTTAAATGGTGTGCTTCATCAACAACCAGTAAATCCCAATCAGCCAGAGTTGCTTGCTCAAACCAGCGTTTTTTCTTACTTAAAAATTCAAGGCTAGTAAGTACTAACTGTTCTGTTTCAAATACGTTTGGTGAGTCAGCAAAGGCTTCATCGCAACGCTCTTCATCAAAAATAGAAAAATGTAAGTTAAAGCGGCGTAGCATTTCTACTAACCACTGATGTTGTAAATTTTCAGGCACAACAATCAGTACGCGACTAGCGCGGCTACTGATGATTTGTTGATGTAAAATCATACCTGCTTCAATGGTTTTACCTAAACCCACTTCATCAGAAAGTAATACGCGTGGCGCAAAACGTTTACCGACTTCTTGTGCGATATAAAGCTGATGCGGAATAAGGTTTGCTCGCTGACCAATTAAACCTTTTAAAGGTGATTGTTGGCGCTCAAACTGATGCTGCCAAGTTTGGTAACGTAGAGTGTAGCGGTCAAAGCGGTCCACTTGACCTGCAAATAAACGGTCTTGTGGTTTGTTGAATTTGATAAAGTGATCTAAAAAAGTTTCTTTTAACTGTGCTTTTTCACCGTTATCAACGCGTGTGCCATGATAGCATAGTAACTCGCCTTGCTCTTCAACTGACTCAACTTCTAATTCCCACTCTTCAACGCTGCGAATAACATCACCTGGATTAAATGCGACACGAGTAACAGGTGCTTCTGTTAAAGAATAAACTCTGTTTTCTCCACTGGCTGGAAATAAAATGCTGACCTGGCGGCCTTCAAGGGCAACTACGGTGCCTAATCCTAAATCTGACTCAGTATCACTGATCCAACGCTGACCTAAGGAAAAATTCATGTATGTCTCGTCTATGAAGAAAAAAGGCGGCTATGTTACCTGTAACGCCATGCTACTTCAAGGCAGTAAACTCGCCGCACACAATTAAATTTAGTCAACCTTTTTAAGTCATTATTAAAGGTAAAAATTGTATGTATTCTAACCGGTTAAATAATTATATATTTGTTTGTCATAAAAAGGACTTTTGTCGTAAATAGACTAAACTGAGTATATACCTGACGAATAAACCATAGCTTCATCCGCCGCTTGTTTAGTTTATTGGGTATAGCATAAAAATCATAAAACGTAAGGAAAGTGCTATGGAAAAAGCTTCGAACCTTGATAGTAAAATGTATGTGCTTGATACCAATGTGTTACTCCACGAACCCCTCGCTTATTTATCTTTCCAAGAACACGATGTTGTTATCCCCATGACAGTATTAGAAGAGCTCGACCACATTAAAGATAGAAAACATGACGTTAGCCGTGACGCCCGTGTTGCTATTCGTGGTTTAGATGAAGTGCTAAAGGACGCTTCGCCAGAGCAAATGTTGCAGGGTGTCGCGCTCCCTAGTAACAAAAAGGCTAAAACAGATTCTCGTGGCCGCTTAATTATCGTTAATGACCATTTATTTGCAGACAGTATTTCAGGTTTACCAGGCAACGAAAATGACCACCGAATTATCAATTGTGCTGTGCATTTACAAAAGCAACATAGCGACAGCAAAGTGGTGCTTGTAACTAAAGACATCAATATGCGCCTCAAAGCGAAAGGGGCCGGGCTTAAATTTGTTGAAGATTACAGAACTGACCAATTAATTGATGACATAGCGTTGCTTACTAGTGGCTATAAAAAAATTGAAGGCGACTTTTGGCAACATGTTGGTGAGTGCGAAACAGAACAACAAGGCCGTGATACCTATCACCATGTTGCAAAAAGCACGATTAGCGATGTGTTCTGTAATGAATACATACTCGATGAAAGCGACCACTTTGCGGCTCGAGTAACAAGCTACGATGATAAACAAATTACTTTAAAAGATATCAGTGTTGAACGTTTGATGAGTCATACTGCTTGGGGCGTTAAACCAAAGAATGTGTATCAAGGAATGGCACTTGATGCACTGCTTGACCCAAGTATTGAACTAGTGATCTTAACCGGCCCCGCTGGTTGTGGTAAAACCTTACTCGCGCTTGCCAGCGCCCTTGAAATGATTATAGAAAAAGGCATTTACGATAAAGTTATTGTTACCCGTAATACTCCTGAAATTGCTGAATCAATCGGCTTTTTACCAGGCACGGAAGAAGAGAAAATGGCGCCTTGGTTGGCTGCGATCACCGATACCTTAGAGGTACTACATAAAGGCGATGAAAACCCAATTTCGAGTCGCAATTACATTATGGAAAAAGCCAACGTACAGTTTAAATCAGTAAACTTTATGCGTGGTCGCAGCATTCAAAATGCCGTTGTTATTTTGGATGAGAGTCAAAACTTAACTGCGTCGCAGTTGAAAACTATTATCACTCGCTGTGGCGAAGGCACTAAGCTAATTTGCTCAGGTAACCTTGCTCAAATCGATAGTAACTACTTGACCCCAGTGACCTCTGGCTTAACTTATATTGTTGAACGTTTTAAAGATTTTGAGGGCAGTGCTACTGTTAACTTAAATGGTGTAGTACGTAGCAGGTTAGCCAGCTTTGCTGAAGAAAATTTATAGCTTGCCAGTATACTTATGCCTCGTTAACCTAGCTGTAACGAGGTAAGGTACATATAAGCCAGTGAATTTTTTACCATTAAAGCATTATTATCGCTCTTTGGCAGTGGCACTTATTGTGCCGCTGCTGGTGGCGTTTTTTTTGTGTTTACACCTGTATAACTTAAAACTTGAGCGAGTGATAGAAAGCAGGCAAAACGGATTTAATAATATTACTGCTCAGCTTTCCCATGCGATGAATGCCGCGGATGGCCTCATAGACACCATGTTCAAGCTTTATGAACAGCCACTTTCTTATGATTTTGATCCTAGTTGGACACGTAATGTGAATCAATATGATCACTATTACTATCAAAGTGTGGGCGATGGAGTGGGGGAGATAGTCGGGCAAGGAAAGTTTGCCTCAACGGCTTATGCAATTAATCAATGGCGACGAGTCATTGCGCTTGGTCCCTCTTTTAATACTACGCTGTCACTTATTCAATCTTTAGAAGGTGTTGCTTATGTTAATGAGCAAGGTTTTGTTTACATCAAGCGCCGTAGCATAACAAAAAGTGAATTTCTGACCAGTGTGTTAGATAACAAATTTCGACCTTTATTAATAAATAGCAACAATCTTGCCTCTAGCTCTGTGTTGACCATTAATGGTCATGCCTATTTTGCAATTGGCAAGCAAAGAGATGCTAATAGTCGCGATTACATTGTGTTGATTTATGATCTTGAAGCAATTTCTAATTGGTTAAAAAAAATAGCGCCTAACTATGGTGAGTATATTTTTATCAATCAAGATAACCAAGTTATTGCCAGCTCAAAGGCAACGCTTAATACGACCATTAGTGCCAGCGAACATTGGCCGCATGTCGCGGTAGATATGCGCAAAAATAACGATAGTCATTTAGTACAAGAAGCTACCAACTTACCTATTTACACTCGTTTCTATGAATCACAGCAAGCTCTTAGTGAACCAGTTGGCTATGACATCTTTTTAGAGTTCGCATTTTTGAGTGTTTTTTTAGTGATGATGTTCAGCGCTGTTTTTTGGTTGAGTCAGCGCATTTTTGTAAAACCGATGACGCACTTAATGAATTACCTTGAGCAGCATGATGAAGGCAAACAAGCGTTAGTTCATTATCGGATTCCTGTTGATTGGCAGCCTTGGTTCAGCCGTGTGAAAAAGGTGTTTAGTCGTAATGAGGAGCTCGTTCAATCCTTACAAGAGGCAAATAAAGCGCTTGATTCCCAAGTACAGGTAAAGTCAAAACAATTGCGCCGTAGTATTGATGCGAAAGAGCGTCACTTAGCGTTATTAAATACTATGCTAAATAACGTGCCGGATCTTATTTACTTTAAGAATATCGATGGCTCGTTTTTAGGCTGTAATAAGGCGTATGAGCGTTATATTGGCTTGCCACAAGAGAAGTTAGTGGGCCAGCAATTATGTGATATTAGTGATGATAACGGCGAATTAAACGAGCTTGAAAAGCAAGTGCTTAAAGACCGCCAAGCTTATCAAAAAAGATTGACCACAGAAGATAGTAGTTATCTGTTTAGCATTGTGCCATTTTACAACGAGCATCAGCAATTTCTTGGCACTATGGCGATTGGTCGTGATATTACCGAGCAGCATAATGCGCTTAATGCATTACAAAGCTCTGAAGCTAAATTACGCAGTGCTATGGAATATGCTGCTAATGGAGTGCTGTTGGTTTCGCTTGAAGATCAGGTGCTGCAAGCAAATAAAGCAGCACGTAGAATCTTTGCAATTGAAAACGCCAATGACCTCAAATTAATAGACTTATTTGCAGAGCCATCTTATCAGACGCTAAAGGATACCTTGACAGAGTTACTGCATGAGAAGAAAAAAGTTTATCACTTTAGTCTTGAGCAGCAAGAGCAACAGCGGTGGTTACAAATTAGCGTGTCATTAGTTTGGAATGCTGAGCAAACACCCGATTACTATGTTGTTCATGTACAGGATGTGACGGATTTAGTGCAAGCAAAAGATGATGCAGAGCGAGCAACATTAGCTAAAAGCCGTTTTATAGCTAACCTAAGTCATGAAATACGCACACCACTTAATGCTGTACTAGGCTTAATTGATGTGATTGCACTGCAAGGGTTAACACAGCCGCAGCGTAACCATGCCGAGCAAGCAAAATCTGCAGCCAATAGCTTGCTTACCTTATTAAATCGTATGCTAGATTTTGCCCGCGCTGAAAGCTCGCAAGTACAACTTAATAAAGCCCCTTTTAGTGTGCCTGATTTAATCGATTACTGTCAGGGGATCACAGCTCCCTTATGTGCGAATAAAAATATCGAGTTTAAAGTCAAATGTGACCAAAGTATTAGTGATAACTTGGTTGGTGATCAAATTTGCTTGCAGCAAGTATTAGCTAACCTACTCACTAACGCAGTAAAATTCACCGAGCAAGGTACAGTGACATTAAACTTAATGCTGGTGGAGGAATCTGCTGAGCAGCAACTTATTTGTTTTACAGTCAAAGACACCGGTATTGGTATTAGTAAGGCCGATCAAAGCCGCTTATTTGATGCATTTACCCAAGGCGATGAATCATTAACGCGCTCTCATCAGGGGGTTGGTTTAGGTTTAGCGATTGTTAAATACGAAGTTGCATTGATGGGAGGCGAAATTAAGCTTGAAAGTGAAAAAGGCAAAGGCAGTGAATTTTGCTTTTGCTTGCAGCTCGATAAAGCCGTAGAGCCTGTGAAAAAAGAGCTGGTTTCATTGCCTTCTAGTACTGATCTATCTGGACTTTTAGTACTTGCTGTGGATGATAATCCACTAAATTTAAGCATTATTAAAAGCATTTTAGAGCAAATTGATGTCACTGTTGTGTGTGCACACAGTGGTGAAAAAGGCATTGAGCTGGCAAAAAGCCTCAGACCTGATCTCATTTTTATGGATATTCAGATGCCAGAAATGGATGGTTGTCAGGCAACGCGTATTATTCGTCAGTCTTTCACTAAAGAGCAAATGCCTATTTATGCACTCACTGCACACAGTGAAAGCGAAGATATTGAGCATTCTATTTCGGCCGGTATGAATAAGCATCTCACTAAACCTATTGTTGCCAGTAAATTATTTTTAGCAATGAGTGAGTTGGATAGGCCAAAAGAAGTCTTTTTTGATCAAGCTTTTATAATGTCTCAGTTTGCAAATAATACTAAGTTAGTATTAACTATGTTGTCGAAGTTTGCGACTATGGCAGCTGAGCAGCTATTACAAATCTCTACATTAAAAACTACCAATGAGTTGGTTCGTGTAGTTCATAATGTTAAAGGATCAGCTGGCAATCTTGGTTTTAAGCGATTGTCAGCGTGCGCACAACAATGTGAAGCTAGGCTTAAAGCAGATGGCGAATTGCCCGAGCAATTAAATGATGAATTGCAATGGCAAATAAAACAGGTCATTGCATTTATCATTGAACAAGGATCTACTGATGTTGAAAAGAGCCAAGGTACTGATTGTTGATGACGATCCGTTAAATCGCTTGGTATTAGAGAAAACATTACAGCAAGACTATGATGTTTTTTGTGTAGAGAGTGGCGAAAAAGCACTGACGTTTTTAAAAACGCAGACTGTTGATTTATTGATCTTGGATATTGTGATGCCAGGCATTGACGGTTATGAAGTGCTAACTAAGTTAAAAGAAAACGCTGCCACCAGTATGTTGCCTGTTATATTCATTTCTGCAAATACCAGCCATGATGACGAAGCTAAGGGCCTTGAATTAGGCGCGATGGATTACATCACGAAACCATTTAGTGCTGCTATCGTTCGTGCCCGTGTACGCAATCAGCTGCTGATCAAACAAAAAAATGACTTACTCGAAATGCTCGCCTCAATTGATGGCTTAACTGAGATCCCAAATAGACGTTATTTGGATGAAAACTTAGCGCGAGAGTGGCGCCGGTGTCGTCGAGATCAAACTCCGTTATCAGTGTTATTAATGGATGTCGATCATTTTAAACGTTACAACGATTGCTATGGCCATCGTGCAGGTGATGACTGCTTAAAAAAAATTGCTCATGCCTTAGTTGGGGCGTGTGAGCGAGGCAGTGACTTTGTTGCTCGTTATGGTGGTGAAGAGTTTGCTGCGGTACTTCCAAATACCTTTGCCAATGAGGCTATCTCGTTTGCAAATAAACTACGAAATGCAGTGAATGAGTTAAACATTCTACACAAAGCGTCGCTAAATGCCGACCATGTCACAATTAGTATTGGTATTGCGACCACAGAAAATGGTCAGGTTTATGCAGAACAAACCTTGCTAGAAGAGGCTGATTTAGGTCTTTATCAGGCTAAAGATGCCGGGCGAGATCAAATTGTATCGAGAATGATCGCTGTAAATGAATCAGAGTAGGCAAAGCCTACTCTTAACTTTAGCTTGCTAATTAGCCGTTACTTAGCGATTTATAAATTGTATCACCCACACCAATTAACTTATCATTTTTAAATACGAGTGGCGTACACTCGTCTTTAGTCATCTTGCCATCAGAATGAATGCTATGTGTTACATAGAATAATACCTGATAAACATCATCACCTTGCTTTAACAACTCGGTAAAGTTAGGTGTATTCAGTTTGTTTAATACGGTTTGGTAGCTTGTATCTAATGCGAGATTAGAAATCACTTCACGGTTACTTTTATGCTGTTTTTCCCAGCTAGAAGAACTACCAGCCCAATGAGTGTCGGCTTCACCGTCAGAAACAGCGATGACACAGCCAGTTAAAAATGGTGCAGTTAGAGCGGCAATTAGAAGTGCTTTTTTCATGTTTTTTATCCCTAAGAAATTGTTTTATAGTTAAACCTTGATAGCAAACTGCTTGCCAAAAATTTTATTTCTAATAAAATCATTGGGTTAATGTTATTTTGCGCAATGGGGCTAAGTAAAAAGTCACTAACTACTTAGCTCTATTGACTAATATATTGCCTTTTAGACCAACCTGTTACGCATCTCGCCCTGATTAAATGCCTGAATATTTAAAGCTATTTCGTTAACTAAGCGAACAATAGACTCTTGGCTTGCCCATGCGATGTGAGGCGTGAGCAATAGGTTTGACCCTTTGTAGAGTGCTAGCGGGTTTGATTGCTCTGCGGGTTCTTTGCTGAGTACATCAACACCAGCTCCAGCAATGATATTATTAGCCAATGCATCTGCTAAATCAGCTTCATTGATGATACCACCACGGGCGGTATTAATAATGATGGCTGACGGTTTCATCATGCTTAACTCTTCCGCGGCTATTTGGTTGCGAGTTTCATCAGTTAGCGGGCAGTGAACACTAATAATATCCGCTGTTTTTAGGGCGTCATTAAAACTGACGCGACCTTCACGAGGTGCTTGGCCTTTACGCTCACTGATGATGACTTTGGCACCAAAGACTCGTGCTACGTCGGCAACGGCTTTACCCAGTGACCCATAACCAACAATTGCCAATGTTTTGCTGGTAATTTCATTAAAGCTGTAATCTAGGCGACAAAACATCGGGCTTTTTTGCCATAAGCCTTGCTGACAATCATTAATGTATCTGTGAGTATTACCCAATAAATTAGTGATTAGAGTAAAGGTATGTTGCACCACACTTGGTGTTGAATAGCCCGCTACATTTGTCACTGCAATGTTATGCTTCTTAGCCGCCTCTAAGTCAATGTTGTTAGTACCTGTGGCTGCAACGCAAATGAGTTTTAATTTAGTCAGCTTAGCCATGGCGTGCTGATCAATCACCACTTTATTACTGATAACTACATCTGCATCTTGGCTGCGCTCAACAACTTGTTCTTGGCTGGTTAAGTCATAACAGGTTAATTTACCTAATTGCGCTAAGGCATCTAACGAAGTGTTGGCTAATGTCGCTGCATCAAGGACAGTAATATTCATGTGCTTTCCTTTTTTAATTTATTGCTTGACCTTGGGGTGTACTCCAAGGTTTATAGTGAGCATAATAAATAAACGCTTCACAATGGAGACGGTGATGAAAATAGGTGAGTTTGCCCGTCAGTTAGGTGTCTCAACAGATACGCTAAGGTACTACGAAAAGCATGGTTTGTTAACGCCAAGTTCGCGTTCAGACGTAGGATATCGTTTTTACTCTGAGGATGATTATAAGCAAATGGCTTTTATTCTCAGAGCAAAGAATGTTGGCTTTAGTTTGGCTGAGATTAAAGAGCTACTTCAGATTAAATTTCATAAAGATCAGCACTCTTGCCATGAAGTTAAAGAGATGACGTTACAAAAACGTGATCTCGTTGCACAAAGAATTGCAGAGCTTACTCGCTTTTATGACTCACTTTCATTATTGGCAGATAAATGTTGTGGCGGTGAAGAACCTGCTGAAAACTGTTCGATACTAACGACGCTGGAGGATATCGATGGACTTACTCATTAATTTTTGGCACCTGTTTTTACTCTCAGCACCTTGGTTAATGCTAGGCTTATTCATCGCAGGTCTTTTAAATGTGTATTTGCCTGCCAACTTTCTTAATCGCCATTTAGGCAAAGAAGGCTTATGGACCACAGTGAAAGCGGCCTTTATTGGTGCCCCAATGCCACTGTGTTCATGTGGCGTAATCCCTGCGGCAATTGGTTTAAGAAGAGCGGGGGCGTCAAAAAGTGCCACCACAGCATTTTTGGTATCAACTCCTGAAACTGGGGTCGATTCGGTCTCCGTATCTTATGTGTTATTAGGTCCATTTATGGCGGTGATTCGCCCTATTGCAGCCGTATGCAGTGCGATTGTGGCAGGTGTTTTAGTAGGTAAAGACAGTGAACTTCATCAACAGCAAAGCACAATACCAAATAAAGAAAGCACTAAAACAGACTCTTGTTGTAGCAGTAAACAACCAGAGCCTATGACCGCATCAAGCTGTTGCAGCAAAGAGGCACCTGTTAAGCCCGCGCAAAGTTGTTGTAATAAGCAAACGCTTAAAGAACCTGAGCCTGTTAAAAAAACAAGTTGTTGTAGTAGCAAGGAACTGCAACCAACACAGGGTCAGCAACACAGTTGCTCAACAGAAAAAGAAGCACCTTCGCAGAAAAGCTGTTGTAGCAGTGAGCACTCAACTAAAACCGTTGAAAGTCGTTTTAGCAAACTGAAACGCGCGGCGAGTTTTAGTTGTAACAAGCTGCTTGAAGACACCATGATCTGGTTAATGATCGGTTTATTCTTTGCTGCTCTAGTACAAACTTATGTACCAGAATCTTATTTAAGCCAGTGGGGTAATGGCATCCTTGCGATGCTGGTGGTCATTTTAATCAGTATTCCTATGTACATCTGTGCGACTGCATCGACACCTATTGCGGCAGGCTTATTACTCAGTGGTGTGTCCCCCGGTGCGGTGCTTGTGTTTATGTTAGCTGGGCCAGCAACTAATATTGCAACGCTTGGTGTGGTTGGAAAAGAGCTTGGCAAGCGAGCAGTATTTGCCTACCTATTAGGGGTAATTGGAACGGCGCTAGCATTTGGCTTTTTAACCGATTATTTAGTGGCGCAGTATGGTTTTGTGGTTGCGCCTATGATGGGCGAAGAGCATGAAGTTTTACCTCATTGGTTAAGTCTTGCAGCGGGTATTGTATTGGCGATTTTAATGCTTAGATTGGTCCTCAAAATGGTATTAAAAAAGTCGTCTCAAACTGGTAAGAGCATTACTTAATTATTTGTTATAAAAATATTTTTTTACATTGATTGGGATTTAAGTTGGTTAACTATCGCGTCTCGGTTCGCATTTAAAATTGTCTGAGTTATAATCCGCCAATTATTTTTAACGGCACGCATCGCGTGCCGTTTTTTAACTTAAGTAGTTTTTAATGAGTGAAAGTGTGGATAAATACGCCGACATAAGACCTTACAATGATGATGAAGTAGCTGATTCAGTAGCGCGTTTGATTGCTGATAATGCCTTTGTAGATGTAATCGCTAAGTATAACCTACCGCGCTTTTTATCGAACTTCCCATTTCTTACTCGTCCATTGGTACGCAGCCAACTGCGTAAAAAATGGGGTAACACCTCATCGGTTGAGCAAGTTCAGCATGAAGTGGCTGATTATTTAAATAAATTAATTACCCGTACGACTTCAGAAGTGACGTTTTCTGGCATAGATAAACTAGATCCAAAACAAGCCTACTTATTTATCTCTAATCACCGCGATATCGTGCTTGATCCTGCGCTGGTGAATTGGGGCTTGTTTAAGCACAATATGCCGACAGTGCGCATCGCAATTGGTGATAATTTACTGCAAATCCCTTATATCACTGAGTTAATGCGTTTAAATAAGAGCTTTATTGTGAAGCGTTCAGCGAAAGCACCCAAAGAGATGCTAAAAGCGCTGTCGCAGCTGTCTGCTTATATCTATGACTCACTCGCTGAAGGCCACTCAATTTGGATAGCGCAAAAAGAAGGCCGAGCAAAAGACGGTTTTGATCAAACAGATCCAGCCTTACTTAAAATGTTGCAGTTACAAGGTCGTAAGCAGAAGAAAGAATTTGCTGAGTACGTACGCGAACTAAAAATTGTACCTGTGTCTATCTCTTATCAATACGAGCCATGTGCGATTGCTAAAGCGAAAGAGCTTTATCATAAACAGCAACATGGTCAGTATGTTAAACAGCAGGGTGAAGACATTGCCAGTATTGTTGAAGGCTTTAGTACAGCCAAAGGTCATGTGCATTTAGCTTTTGGCGAGCCAATTGAATCGGGCTGTGAATCGCCTGAGGAGCTTGCAAAAACGATTGATCAGCAAATAGTTGATTCGTTTTTCTTACACCCAGGTAACTATATAGCGGGTGGTTGCACGCAAGCTATAATTGATGAAGAAGATGCCGCTGCCTTTAATGAGCGCATGGCGAAAGTGCCAGAAGAGTTAAAACCTTTGGTATTAGCGATGTATGCAAAACCATTTCATCGTAAAGCAGAACTTGCTACAAGCGAGTCTGAGTAAGCGATACAGTTAGTTTAAGAGGCCACTTTTTAAAGTGGCTTTTTTTATGGTTAATTTTCAGGCTATACTTTTAATATTCTTTATTAACCGGCATTTGTGATGCAACAAATTGAAATATTTGAAATTCCAAGCCCTTGCAAAGGGATATGCCAAGTTAATAACCGAGGCTATTGTAAAGGCTGCTATCGCAGTCGGGATGAGCGTTTTTATTGGAATCAGTTTACTAACGCGGAAAAGCGTAAAGTGATTAGCTTATGCCAACAGCGTTACAAACGTTACCTTCAGAAAAAACAGCAAGCACAACAGCAGCAAACAAACCCTGAGCAAGGTGGTTTTGATTTTTAAAATTCAGTGAGGTGGTATTTTGATTTTAGAAAGTGCACCGTACCGTTTTCATCAAGCTTTTTGAGTACCATGGTCAGTTGTGGAATTATTGCTTTATGGCGTTTGTGAACAAAGTGATAGCTCTGCATTGGCATTAACACTTGTTTATGAAAGGCTGTTTGATTAAAGTTTGGGTGCTTAGTTGACAGTAAAAAGTCTAGCAATATTGTCCCTTCAACACGTTTTTGTGTTAGTAAATTAAGCTGAGCAGTGACATTTCTGACTTTGATAACATCACCATTAAATGGGTGACGTTCGATATAACTCTGTGCAGCTGGGTAGCTTGATTGAATTGCTAAAGACTTGAGCTCTTCGTATTGACATTGCTGGCAATTTTTCAGCAGCACTAAATTAAAATCAAAAAGCGGATAATCGACTTTCAATAAATTAGGATAATTATCCTTAACATCAGCAATGCGACCTAACTGTCCATCGAGCACACCTTGGTTAGCGGCCACTAAAGCATTTTGATGATTGAAATCGATAATATGGACCTCATAACCTATTTCCTTATAAGCCATTTTCATTAAATCAATAACATAGCGAGCTTGTGGTGTATCGGCAGGACGATTAAAAATCAGTAAGTTTGTGCTGGCGTTACTTAAGAAGCAAAAAAGCAGCAAAAATAAGGCAAATCCGTAATTAAGATACTTCGACAACGTGCATTCCTTGCGTACATAAATTGCTCGTTAATCTACTTATATGTGCCTCCAAAATCAAGTTTGTCGTGGTCTTTTTAGCCTAATAAAAGCGATTAAAGCGGTCTAATTTTGTTATACTTGTTAAATCAAAAAATTTATTGCTGAGAAAGTATGAGTTTCAATTTATGTAAATTGCCGCGAGAGCAAAAATATCAAATTCAATTGGATTACGAAGCGTCTTTTTGGGCCTATCAAATAAAGCGCGGAAAAAACACGCGTGAGGGCGTTTATACTGCAATAAACAATCGCCCTATCTCTGAGCAAGCTTTTCTTAAGCAGCAATTTGAGCATTACCTTTCGCTAATGAGCTAACATGGCAGACTTCAGATTTTGTTTACTTGAGCCGATTAAAACGCCCTTAGTAAATAAATTTTATGACAAAAACAATGCCCGTGGTCGAGCGACCAAAGCGGATCAGGTGTGGGTTGTTTACAAAGAGTTAGAAATAATTGCTGCCTGCCGGGTTCAAGACCAATCAGGACAATTGTTTTTGTCTACTCTTTATGTTGATGAAATGTGGCGGGGTCAAAAGGTAGCCTCACAATTGCTTACTACTGTAGCTGATGCACAAAAAGGAACCGTTTTTACCTTCGTGTACCAAAATCTGATTGATCTTTATCTACAAAATGGGTTTAACTATGCATTAACATTACCCAATTCTTTGCAATCGTTGTTTGAGGTATATGCGCATCGAAAAGTAGTTGCGATGCACTTTACGCGTGACACAGTGCCAAGTTAGCAATTTGGAACGTCAATGACTAAGTTCTTCTCCAGTATAGCGTTATTTTTTATTTTGACTTGTGGCTTGTTTAGCCATTCTGCCTTTTCCCAGGTAAAACGTTTATCAACAAGTGAAGGCTTATCACAAAGTTATGTTAACACCATGCTCATCGATAATAGTGGATACTTATGGTTATCGACTGAAGGGGGCCTCAATCGTTACGATGGTTATCAGGTTGTGCATATCAAAGGCCCTAATGGTGAACTTGAAGACTCAATCATTGACCGTATTTACCAAGACCCGCAAGGTTATATCTGGATAGCTTCCCTACAAGCGGGTTTATTCCGTTATGATCCCACCACCGACACTTATCAGCAGTTTATTGCTAAACCGACCACTGAAGAGCAAATTTTTATTGAGTCAGTGTTTAGTATGGTGGCGGTTGATGACAAAACACTATGGCTAGGGCGTGGTTGGGATTTTGCCAAGCTAGACTTAGAAACGAAAAAAATCACCTCTATTTTTGAAATTCCTGAGCGGGTAAAAAGCAGTGTTATACGTGAACTTTACGCGTATCAAGGTTTTATCTTTATGGGCACTAGCAATGGCGCTTATGTTTATGAACTTGCATCTGGCAAGGTCCGTAAGTTAGAACATTTGCAAAATGAGCCAAGCCACATCTACCAAAACTATGTGAAGTCATTCTCGGTGATAAACAACAATACTTTGTTAGTTGGGGCTGTGAGAGGACTATATCAGGTAGATATTAGTAATTTGCAAGCCATGTTTGATACTCCTGACATCGCCTTTAAAAATAAATCACTGATCAGTGATTTGAATATTTGGAAGATTATTCCAGAGGCTAACTCAGTTACCTTAGGCACTGATAAGGGCTTATTTGAATATAACCTAGAAACTGGCGAGTTAGTTAAGAATATGCGCTTAAAAGAAAGTGGCTATACTCTAGCTGATACCAGCATTATTGATATAGTGAAAGACCGTTCTGGTGGGATGTGGCTAGCAACCAAAAATGACGGTGCCTTTTACCAATCTTATGATAACTACAACTTTATCAATGTTACAGCCAATACATTAAAGGGTGATGGATTATCTCATCATTCAATTTGGAGTATTACAGAGTTTCAAAATCGCCTTTGGCTTGCTACGCATAATGGTTTAACAGCGGTTGATTTAGAAACTTACGAAAGCGAGGTTTTCTTAAAGGATTATCAAGTCGATCTTATTACAACTGAGTTTAGTATCTACCAAGTAATGCCCTATAAAGATAAGCTATGGTTACATACCAATCGAGGCGTTTTAAGTTTTGATCCGAAAACAGGGCAGGCAACACCAGTAAAAGCGGCAGATCCAGAGAAACAGGTTTTAATTAATGATTGGGTTCATGGCATATTGTTGATGCCATCGGGTGACCTTTACTATGTTCATCCTGATTACGGCATGTTTGTTTATAATATTGATAGCCAAAAAGTCACCCGGTTAGGCGGTAAATTTGATGAGTTTGAGCCGTTCTTAGCTTACGGTTTTTTGCCTGCATTATCATCTAACCCAGAGGCACCTCTATTTTATAATGCAGGTATTCTCTATCAAGTAGATCCTAACACATACGAACTAACCACGATTTATACAGTCCCAGAGCAACACGAAAATGTGGCTGTGAATGTGATGTCATACATCATAGATAACAACAATGTACTGTGGTTATCATTATCGAATTTTGGTTTGATTGGTTTAGATGCCGATACTTATGAACATATTTACACAATTGATTTAGAAAAGAATAAGTTAGGTACATTGCTTTACGATATGGTACTTGATGAAGCGGGCATGATATGGATGAGTAGCCACAAAGGATTATGGCGACTAAATCCAAATAATCTGCACTTTCAACAGTTTACTGGCTCAGAGGGGTTATTCTCAACCGAGTTTAATAGTGGTGCATTTACTAAGCTTGAATCAGGGCAAATTGTCTATGGTACGTTAAAAGGATTTACTTACTTTTATCCAATGGATAACCACTATCAGCAAGCTTTAATTGATCACGTTAATATCACTAATCTTGATTTGATGTCTCGTGATTTACCCGCTGAGTTAAAACAGCCAATCGACAGTGTTGTCCTTGAGCATGATGATATAGGATTAGAAGTTGCGTTTTCGGCAATGGCATTCAATTATCAAGAGCGTATTATTTATGAATATCAGCTTGGGGATGGCCAAAAAACGTACACACGAAATAACAACCGTGTGTTATTCCCAAAACTCAGCGCAGGAAAATACCATCTTAAAGTTTGGGCTAAAGATCCATTAACGGGAGATTTAACGCCGCCCGCTATTTTGAATATCGAAGTAAAATACCCAGTTTGGCGCGCACCACACTTCATTATTTTATATGTGATTCTGGTTGCACTATTTGTAGCTGCTTGGATATTTAGACGTAATCGAATGCAACAAATATTGCTAGCAGCTCATAAAGAAAGTAAAGAGAGTGAAGCGCGATTAAAGCTCGCTCTTGAAGGTAGTCATTCAGGTGTATGGGATTGGTCATCGCAAAGCCCAATTATTTATCAACCACGTCTTAAAAATGAGCTCGGCTATGAGACCGATAGCGTAAACTTAGATGATTATTTAGCAAAGATTCACCCACATGATAAACAAACCTTCCGTTTAGAGTGGTTAGAGTTTTTATCGACTCAAAAAGGTTATTTCAATTGTACTTACAGGCTGCGTCATGCCGATGGTAATTGGCGTTGGTATAAAGACTTTGGCAAAGTGGTTGAATGGCAAGGCAATGCTCCTGAAAAAGTAGCTGGCACTTATACGAATATGACTCGTGAGTTAGTATTTGAAGAAAATGCTCGCTTGTTTGGTGCGGCATTCGAACAAACACGAGACTGGGTATTTATCTTAGATAAAAACTTACGTATTCGAGCTACCAATAAATCCTTTCAAGATGCATTTGGTTTTCCGGCTGAGCCGCGTTCTAGTCGCTCGTTAACCTTAGGGATGCCAATTCCTACACGAATTCATTACTTGCGCATTATGCAAAAGCTTAAATCTGGTGAGCACTTCTCTGCAGAAGATGTAGTTTCAGTTGCGAGCGGTGAAAAGCGCCAAGTATTGATAAAAATAAGTGCAGTAGCAGGTAATAACCGCCAACTTGATAGCTATGTGATTATTGTTACTGATATTAGCGCGCAAAAGCTGGCTGAAAGTGAGCTACATTTACTCGCTAATTATGATGCTTTAACCGGCCTACCTAATAAAACCTTGTTTAATGATCGGGTGGTCCACGCTATTGAACAGGCTGATTATCATCAAACAAAAGTGGCGTTATTAAACGTTAATATTAAGCGCTTTAAGCATTTTAATGATTCACTTGGGCGCGAAGAATCAGATGAACTAATCAAGCGAGTTGCTAAGCGCTTAAAGCATGTACTTCGCCCGCAAGATAGTGTGGCACGTTTCGATGGTGATGAGTTTGTGATCCTTGCTGAAGATTTTAAACAGCTGGATGAATTACTATTACTATGCGCTAAAGTAATGGATTGTGTTGATACACATATTGAACTGAGCCAACAAGCGGTAAAAGTAAACCTTAGCGTCGGTGTTGCTGTTTACCCAGATGATGCAAAAGACACAAAAGCGTTATTAAAAGCAGCTAATGTGGCACTTTATCACGCGAAAAGTCATGTTGAAGGGTGTTATCAGTTCTATAAGCAAGAAATGAATTTACAAGTGCAGCGCACTTTGCATTTAGAATCTCAGTTAAGTAAAGCTTACCAAGAGCACGAGTTTTGTAATTTTTATCAGCCAATAGTAAGCGCAGAAACTTGCCAAGTTGCAGGGCTTGAAGTGCTTCTACGTTGGCCGAGTAATGATGAATATAAACCTGAAGACTTCGCTAATGCCGCAGAAAGTTCAGGGCTTATTACCAAAATTATGTTGCAAACTCTATCAAGAGCATTGATTGAATTGCGCCAGTGGCGTACTACGCATCCTGATTTATATATTTCAATTAATCTCTCCGCCCTTGATTTTGAAAGCGAAAATCTGGTTGAAAAAATACATCAATCAATAAGCGCAATTAATGTACCTGCGAGTGCATTAGTTTTTGAAATCACCGAATCAGTTATGATGCATGATTCGGATAAAGCGCAGCAAAGTATGGAAAAGCTCAAAGCGCTAGGTTGTCGTATTTATATGGATGACTTTGGTACGGGCTATGCCTCACTGACCTATTTAAAACGTTTCCCGGTCGATGTACTGAAAATAGACAAGAGCTTTGTTAATGACATCGGAGTCGATAAAGGCGATGAGGCTATCATTAACTCAACACTTACCCTTGCAAAAAGTTTAGGTAAAGAGTGTGTAGCTGAAGGAGTTGAAAATCGCACCCAGTTACAATTCTTACGTTCTTTAGGGTGTGAGTATTTCCAAGGTTATTTGTTCAGCAAACCTGTGGCGGGAGACGAAGTGAAAGCGCTTTTAGATACACAGTGGAGCGATGAGTTTTTAGGGTAAAGCTAAACGCTTTACCCTTTTAGTTAATCTTGGCGCTTTCCGCAATGGCGGCAATAAAGGCTACGATTACGGTTTTTCAGTTCGTTATGAATCGCTTTGTTCGCCTCTTGCTGACTTAACCCTAGTTTATAACGCAAGTTTTCTAAGTGTTCCTCTTCAACGGGTGAAAGATGGCCATCTTCAATAGCTTCGTGTACCGCATCGGTAAAAACTTGTCTACGTTTTCGTAGCTGCTCAGAAAAACTCGAAGCTAACAAACCGGTTGGAATTGCCACCATGCCCATACTAACGAGTGTAATAGCGCCACCAAATAAGCGACCAAGGGGGGTCACAGGCACGACATCGCCATAACCAACGGTTGTTAGTGTGACCATTGCCCACCACATTGCTGCAGGGATAGAGCCAAATTTATCGGGCTGAACATCATGTTCAATTAAATAAATACCACATGAAGCGATGATCAGCACCACAGCCATTATAAAAAACGCCGCAAGCAAGGAACTGCTTTCTTCTTTAAATGAGTTTAAAAGTAGTTGCATGGCGCGTGAATAACGAGTGAGCTTAAAGATCCGCATCAACCTAAGTACTCGTAAGAAACGTAAATCAACACTCACAAACACCATTAAAATGGTGGGTAAAATGGCAACGAGATCAATCAGCGCCATAGGCGAAAAGAAATACTTAATACGAATTTTTGAGTTTGTTAACGGGCTTTCTTTATGTGCGCTTTTATCTACACAACACCAAAGTCTAAGTACATACTCTAAGGTGAAAATACCGACAGAAATCAGCTCAATCATTAAAAATTCGTGATGATATTGTTTTGCTAAAGGGCCGACCGACTCTAAAACAATCGCCACTACATTGATCATGATCAGTGACATTAAGAACACGTCAAGTGTACGACCTATACGCCGATACTTGCCGTTGCCTTCAAAAACGCGCGCTGTGTAATTTCTTAACCGCTGCAAAATAATGATCCATTTATTAGTTTAGTTTTAGCACCATATTAATGCTGCCTTCTTCAAAATCGCGGGTGATCTTAAACCCTAGTTTTCGTGCCAGCTCAATCATGCCAGTGTTTTCCGGCAGGGTGATCCCGGCAATTTGTTTAACGCCTTGGTTTTTACAATGCTCAATCGCGGCATTCATTAGTATTGTACCGAGCCCTAAACCTTGGCAGTCAGAGCGCACCACAATTGCAAACTCTGCATCTAGCTTGTCAGGATCCATCAACACCCTAGAAACCCCTAGTGTGCAGGCTGAGCCGTTTTGCTCTTGACTGACAATAAATGCCATTTCTCGGTCATAATCAATTTGCGTCATTTTTGCCAGCTGATCATGATTAAATTGCGGTAACTCACCAAAAAAGCGCTTATATCTGTCTTCTTTACTCAGTGACTGATCAAACTCTAAATGTGCTTGTTCATCTTCAGGTTTTATAGGTCTTAATTGTGCTTGAGTGTTATTTTTAAGAGTAACTTCTTTAACCAGTTCAATAGGGTAGGGGCGAATACACAAACGTTTACGATTTGCTTTTGCTTTATAACGGCTCAGGCCAATTGTCGCATCAAGTACTAAAAATTGTCCATTGCTGGCTAAAATAGGATTTAGTTCGACACTGATTATATCGGGTTGATCGATTACAAGCTGCGAGATACGAGTTAGCAAGGCGCATAAGCGATACTTATCGACTTTTTCTGGCAGAACACGGTCTTTAAGAACGCCCTTATCGTGCGCCGCAGCAATCAAGTATTTTGCCAAGTTCATATTAAGTGGTGGTAATGCCACTGCCGCTTGAGCGAATTCAAGTCCAGTTCCTGCTTCGCCCAGTAAAATTACTGGGCCAAAGTTCGGCTCTGTTTTAATAGCTATACGCAGCTCATTCGCACCTGCTCGCGGCGCCATTTTTTGCAGTGAAAAGCCTTCTATATGGGCATCAGGGTAGGTATTTTTGATTCGTAGCAGCATGGCAAAAGCTGTTTGCTCAACTTCTTGCGCATCATTTAAGTTAAGGACAACACCACCGACTTCTGATTTAGAGGGAATACTTGGGCTAATTAGTTTTAACGCTACCGGAAAGCCCAGCTCTATGGCTTGTTCTTTGGCTTCGGTTGGTGTGTAAGCAACTTCAGTTTGAATACAATCAATACCATAATGAGTGAGTATTTGGCTTGCTTCATGGGTTGATAAATAGCTTTGCTCTTCGGCTAAAAACTCATTTACGACTGTGCGTGCTGCGTCTTTATTTATTTTTGCATCATCGGTGTTTGATTCTGGCGTTTGCGTTAAATGCTTTTGGTTACGGCGATAACTTACCAAGTGCATAAACGCACCAACCGCACCTTCAGGTGTACGGTAAGTTGGAATGGCATTATTAGCGCAGACTTTACGTGCGGCATACGCAGCATCTTCACCCATAAAGTTTGTCATAACATAAGGGCGAGCCATCTTCGGGATTTTTTCTAAGGTTTCGACAATAATCTCAGCATAGTCTTCACTCGGTGCAAGCGCAGAAGGGGTATGAATGATCAGCAGGTTTTTGACTTCTTTGGCTTGCAGCAAAATTTCTAAGGCTTGTTGATAGCGCCTTGGTGCTGAGTCACCAAAAATATCCACCGGATTCGAGGTCATCTCTGATTGCGGGATCACTTTATTAAGCGCCGCTCTGGTCTCGTCGCTAAGCTCAGCTAGTTTTCCTGAGCTCTGTAATAGCGTATCCACTGCCATGACACCTGGGCCGCCACCATTTGTTAAGATAGTCAGTTGTTCGACTTTTAGTAATTTTGGGTGCATTGCCAGTGTTTGTGTAGCAGCAAAAAGCTCACGTAAGTCGTTTACCCTTAGCATACCTGCTCGCTGGAATAGCGCATCATAGACTGCATCTGAGCTTTGCTTGCCACCAGTATGGATCTCTGCAGCAAGAGCGCCCGCACTGGTTTTACCGGTTTTAATGGCAATGACGGGTTTACTAAACGCAGCGGCTCTAGCTGCGGAAATAAAGCTACGAATATCTTCAATATTATCGATATACAACAAGATAGCTTTGGTTTTTGCATCTCGGCCTAAAAAGTCGAGTAACTCATCAAAGTCGATATCAAGGCAGTCACCGACAGACACAAAATATGAAAAGCCAATCTCTTTATTTTTGGCCCAATCAAGGATTGTTGAACAAACGGCAGCTGATTGGGATACAAAGGCGAGTTTTCCTGGACTGGCAATCGTATGTGAAAAACTGGCATTTAAGCCGATATGAGGAATGAGTAAGCCTAAGCAGTTAGGTCCTAGTAAAGACACATTTGCTTGAGTTGCAGCCTCTTTTAATGCTTGTTTTTGTTCTACATTTAAACCCGCAGCAATCACCACCGCATGTTTACAGCCAAGCTCACCAAGTTCATTAATGATGTTGATTAAGGTATTTTTGTTAGTACAAATAACGGCAAGGTCGGGTACTTTTGGCAGTGCAGCAATGCTTGGATAGGCTAATACCCCGTGTACAGCGCTGTGATTTAAACTAACCGGCATGATCGGGCCTTTAAAGCCCCCTTGTAGCAAATTGCGCATCACCACAAAACCCGCTCGATTAGGGGAATTTGAGGCGCCAATGACCGCGACCGATTTAGGATTAAAAAAATGGCTAATACGTTTAACGCTCATGCTGTTTCCTTCGCTTGCGCTGTTTGTTAAAACTTCAGGGTCTGTTAAGTTTAATACACCCAAACTAGAACCGACACGCTTCTAAAGTATTAAAAGTGATACTCATAAGATAACCTGTTTATAACTACTTTTCGAGTCAAAAACAGTGACCTACATCAAGGAGAAAAGCATGAATAAAGCGCAACCATTTAATATCGTTATTGCAGCGTGTGCATTAGCGGTTGGTTTACTTGGATTAGGTTTTATTTTGAAAAGTGCGGCCCTTGATGTAAAGGGTATGGAGCGCACTGTCCACGTTAAAGGTTTAGCTGAAATGGAAGTGCCAGCTGACACCGTTATTTGGCCATTACAGTTTTCAGATGCCGACAATAATCTTGAAAAATTAGTTGGTCGAGTTGAAGAGAAAAGCGATGCGGTTGTGGCTTTTTTAAAGTTACATGGTTTTAGTGATGAAGAAATAAGTCTTGGTAGTCAATCCATTATTGATAAGCAAGCCCGTGAATATGGCGGCGAGAATCAGCAGTTTCGTTATATTGCCCGTAATAATGTCATTGTTTATTCAAATGACATCGAAAAAGTGCGACATGCCTTAGGTGCAGTAAGCCAATTAGCGAAGCAAGGCATCGCGATAGTACAAGACAATTACGAAACGCGTATTCAATATTTATTTAATGGCTTAAATGAAATTAAGCCAAATATGATTCAAGAAGCAACCGAAAAAGCCCGCGAAGTGGCAATGAAATTTGCCAAAGATTCACAGTCTAAATTAGGTAAAATTAAAACAGCGCGTCAGGGGCAGTTTTCAATAACAGATAGAGATTCAAACACACCTCAGCTGAAAAAAGTGCGTGTTGTTACCAGTGTTGAATATTATCTATCTGACTAAACCCAATACCACAGATAAAGGCAGCCGCATGCGTGTGCATACAATAACCATGCGGCAAAGCGCACCTAGCATAAAGCCACCACTAAATGCCACAGCCACCCCCAATAAGCCAAACTGATCTTTTAACAGTACTGCCATTAAAACCGTGACACTGGTTGCGCCAAGTAATACGTACAAGTTGATAAGCGGGTTCCCTTTTAACTTGATCATGCTACTGGCTAAAATTCTTGCTGGTAATAACAGCTGCCCGAGTAACAGCAGCATTAAAATCCAAAACCCTTCTTGCAATTGGCTTTCGCCATAGAGAGTGAGTAGTGGCTTTGCGAGCAGGGCGAGTAGAAAAATAGCGGCAAAGTTAAAACGCCATACCACTTTCATTAACTCGCTAAGTTGCTGCTCGGTCGTCTCATCAGCCATTAAAATGGGTTTTAAATATTGGTTGGCAGCATTGCCTAAAATAGTCAGTAAGCCAGCAATCACTACTGCAGGAAAGAAGATACTCACGCCTTGTGCACCAAACCAGTGATGCACCAGTAAGACATCGAGTTTTGCTACCAACACGGTTCCTGCGCCACTGGCGAGCATGATCAATGAGTCTTTACACCATTGCTTGGTTTGGTAGCGGGCAGTGCTTGCGACGATCATTTTTTTGATTAACCAATATTGATAAATGACCACACATAAGATGCTACAAAACAACAGGATACAAATCTCGACTAAAGATAAGTCACCACGTATTAGATAGACTAAAAAGCAAAACCCAGCCGTTAGCAATTCAAAAATACACTGCTGCGTTATCAGGCCAATTTGGGGTTTGTTTAAAGCCACTAAAAAAGCAGATTGGCTTTGCATAATGGCGCCAATTGGCACCAGTAATAGTAAATAAACCACATGCTCTTGGGCGCTTTGGTGTGGTGAAATAGCCTGAAAGCTAATCACCACAGCAGCGACAAAAATCACCCCGAATAAACAAGATGCAGCTAAATAAACATGTTTTAAGCCGCGTAATAACTCATGTTGCTGAGCCTTGAAGAGCGGATAGCTAATACGCATTAAAGACGATGCAAAACCCATGCTCGCGGGTAATAAAAGAATTTCACAAAGTGCGAGTAATGCCGCGAACGTGCCAAACTCATCAGTACTTAATAACCTTGCAAGGCACAAGGTAAGTACAATACGGCTACCGTGGTTAAGGGCTGTAAAGCTGCTGAGCGATAAAAACGCTTTAACAACATCCTTATTCATGGAGTTATTTATTGAGCGCGTTTAATAACTGCGCCGTTGGCACCTGCAAATAGGCCGCACACAGTAGAACTTTGCTATCAGTACTCGTTGGTTTATTGGCACTGTAAAAATGCTTGAGAGTATTTATCAAGGCACTGACAGCAGTTGGGCTATGGCTTTGGTCTACTTCCATCATGGCTAATAATGCTGAAAACTCATGTTTTGCTAGCATTTGGGTTGTCGTGTTTTGCGCTATAAAGCAACCAATAGGGGTGAGCTGCTGCTTATTTAATGTTTTTAACGCACTTCCTAGGCTCTCGTTGCTTTCAAATAACATTAACGAGCGCAAATAATTAAAGGGCAGTTTATCGGGCTGACACTGAGTAAATAAATGATGTAGTAGGGTATTCCCTTGGTTGTCTGTTACGCAAAAGGCATTTTGAAACTTAAGGCCTGGAGTGAAAAAACTCAATTTATCGATATCATCAATCAAGCCCACAGCTTCACTTGGTAGCGGGCTTGCTTCGAGTAAATGCGCTGCAACATTTTGTAAAAACAAATATTTAACTTCACTACTGCAAGCTAATTGATAGATATGTTGTAATTGTGCCGCTTGCAAAACCCCCGATAAACTTTGGTAATCGGCAATGAGTTCTTTTAACTGATGATGTTGTAGTCGGCTGTTCAATTGCTCAATCGCGCTTTGCATGGAAATACTCGCTTTTTATTATTTATACATTTATAGCTCAACTACTTGTTTAAATAAATAAAAAAGGCCGCTGAGCGGCCTTTTTCAAGTCTTTATTGTTTAAGCTGCCTGTTTCTTAGCAACCCATTGGTCAACAAACTTCTCAAGTACGTTTAATGGTACTGCACCATTTTTAAGTACTACGTCGTGGAATTCACGAATATCGAATTTATCGCCTAGTTTTTCTTTAGCCGCTTCACGAAGCTCTAAAATTTTCAGCATGCCCACTTTGTATGCCGTTGCTTGTGAAGGCATTACAATGTGACGCTCAACCATTTTAACGCCATCAGACGTCGCATTTGGTGTGTTATTTACGTAGTAGTCGATACCTTCTTGACGAGTCCACTTCATAGCATGGATACCTGTATCTACTACTAGGCGACATGCACGCCATAATTCCATCGCAAGACGACCAAAATCTGAATATGGGTCTTCGTATAAGCCCATTTCTTTTGGTACTAGCTCAGAGTATAAACCCCAACCTTCAACATAGGCTGTGTAGCCGCCAAACTTACGGAACTTAGGCACACCTTCAAGCTCTTGCGCGATAGCAATTTGCATGTGGTGACCTGGAATACCTTCGTGGTATGCAAGTGCTTCCATTTGGTATGTTGGCATTGCTTCCATATCGTAAAGGTTTGCGTAATAAATACCTGGGCGTGAACCATCTGGTGCAGGTTGTTGGTAGAACGCTTTACCTGCTGCTTTTTCGCGGAATGCTTCAACAGCTTTAACCTTAAGGTCTGCTTTTGGCTTAACTATGAATAGCTCGTCTAGACGAGACTTCATGTTATCGATAAGTGCTGTTGCCTCATCAAGGTAACGTTGTTTACCTTCAGCGGTATTCGGGTAGTAGAACTGCTTATCAGTTTTCATGAATTGCATGAATGCTTTAAGGTCACCTTTAAAGCCTACTTTGTCCTTAATCTCACGCATTTCGTCGTGAATACGCGCGACTTCAGCTAAACCGATTGTGTGAATTTCTTTCGCTGTTAAATCAGTTGTTGTGGTACGTGCTAGCGCATTGTTGTAGAACGCTTCGCCGTCAGGGAATTTCCAAGCACCATCACGGTCATCAGCGCGCTTTTCTAACTGAGCTAAGAAGTTAATTAGTTTAGTGTAAGAAGGTTTTACTGCTGCTTTTAAGGCTTTTTCTGCATCGCTGATAAGTGCTGATTTTTCGCTGTCGGCAATCTCTAATGCGTTTACTTTACGTTTAAAGTCAGCAAGTAACGTTGAGTCTTCACCATCATGGAATGGTGCGCCGCGTAAGATATTATTGCTTGAATCAATTACGTGTGGGAAAACAAACTTAGGGGCGATAATGCCTTTATCTGCACGTACTTCAAGGTCTTTGATTAGTTGATCAATAACCGTTGTAACACCATTTAAACGTGAGATATACGCTTTAGCATCTGACACATCAGCAATTTGATGTTGGTTGATTAAAAACGCTGGGATCATCGAGTGAACACCAAACATTTGGTTCACTGGGTAGTTGTAATGACGCCATTTGAAATCAGCAATTTCGTTTTCTAAATCTTGCTTTTTAAGGTCGTAGCTTACTTTCGTCGCGTCATCTAATAGGTCACGGTTAATTGCCTTAAGCGCAACTAGATCAGCTTTAGTTTGTTCAAAGTCTTCTAAAACGCGCTCTTCACTGCCATCGTCCCATTTGTCGTAATCTTTTTTGATGCCCATGTATGTTTGATAGATAGGGCTTTTCATTACATCACGGTTAAAAGTATCTTCGAAGAAGGCATTTGCTTTATCGATTTCACTTTGTACAGGTTGGCTTTGTACACTTGGTGCAGGCTTCGGTTGCTCTTGCATTTGTTGGCAGCCGCCAAGTAATGCAACACTTACCGCCGCAGCGATGAAGGTCAGTTTACGCATTATCGTTCCTTTGTAGTTGTTAGAAATTTAATTATAATTCTTAAACGAATAATTCTAGCAGGTCATTTAAAAAGCGGTGGCCTTTTTGGCTTACCTGCCAGTTATCTTTATCATCAATTAGTAAGCCTTTTGCAATTGCATCAGTCAAGGCTTGTTCCTGACTTGGCAGTGACAAACTTGTAAGCAAAGGTAAATCAGCTTTGGGGCAGGGTTCGACTAAACGAAAACGATTCATAAAGAATTCAAAAGCTAAGTCGTCTTCTGCTACTTGCCATTGTTCGTATAAATACGGTTTGGCAAGATCCATATAACCTCGTGGGTGTTTTACTTTCACCGTACGGGTGATGACTTTATTTTCATCGGTAATTTTACCATGTGCACCGCAGCCGATACCGAGATAATCGCCAAATCGCCAATAATTCAAGTTATGACGGCATTGGTAGCCGGGCTTCGCGTAGCCTGAGATCTCGTATTGCTCATAACCTGCAGCTGCCAGCAATGCTTGACCTTGTTCTTGAATATCCCACAGAGTGTCGTCATGCGGTAAGGTCGGTGGCTTAGAAGCAAATTGAGTATTCGGCTCAATCGTTAGTTGATACCAAGATATGTGTGGAGGATTAAGCGCGATGATTTTTTCAAGGTCGCTTAAGGCATCTTCAAGAGATTGTCCGGGTAAGCCATGCATTAAATCAAGGTTAAAGCTATTTAACCCCGCTTGGTGTGCCTGTTTAGCTGCATAGCTTGCTTCGTCAGCACCATGAATACGGCCAAGGGCTTTTAGCTTGTCATTTTGCATGCTTTGTACGCCAATCGAAATACGATTGATGCCAGCGGCAACATACTCTTTAAAGCGACCTGTTTCGACGGTACCGGGATTAGCCTCTAGGGTAACTTCACAGTCATCACTTAGGCCAATTAATCTGTCGACTTCACCTAGTAAGCGGGTATAAGCGTCACCCGTTAATAAGCTTGGGGTACCGCCACCAATAAATATGCTGTGGATTTTACGCCCTTGCACTAAGTGCAAGTCGGCCTTGAGATCATCAATTAGATGCTGAACATATTCTTTTTCGGGGATTGTGCCTTTTTGGCCATGGCTATTAAAGTCACAGTATGGGCACTTTTGCACGCACCAAGGCACGTGCACATATAAACTTAAAGGCGGTAAACTCACAGGCCGCCTTTTTGCTGCAATTGCGCAAGTAGTTGTTTTAAAGCTTGGCCGCGATGGCTAAGGGCATTTTTTTGCTCCTTAGTTAACTGAGCGCTAGTGCATTGCTCAGACGGTACGTAAAAAACAGGATCATAACCAAATCCACCCTGACCATCTTGGCTATGGGTGATTTCGCCTTCCCAACTGGCACTACAAATAAGTGGTGTAGGGTCGTCGGCGTGGCGCATTAATACCAAAACACACCAAAAACGCGCACTGCGAACTGGGTTATCAGCAAGCTCTTTTAATAGCTTGTCGATATTATCTTGATCGCTTGCACCCGTTCCGGCAAAGCGTGCAGAGTATACACCCGGTGCACCATTTAGGCCGTCAACTTCAAGACCTGAGTCATCAGCAATAGCGGGCATGCCAGTGATCTTTGCAGCATGGCGCGCTTTAATAATGGCGTTTTCAACAAATGTGGTGCCTGTTTCAGGCACGTCTGGTACTTGAAAATCGCTTTGTGGAACCACGTTAATATTAAGAGGGCTGAGCATACTTGCCAACTCTTTTACTTTGCCAGGGTTACCCGTGGCTAAAACCAAGGTGTTATTCATAGGTCTATTAATCTACGTAAAATTTTTGCTGAAACTTCAGCGTTTGTACTTTGCCATTTTGATTTATTTCGATATCAAAACGGTAGATTTCTTCGTTGCTATAATCGATTTGAGCTAGGTAATAAATTGCATCGCCTTCAACAACTTCTTTAAATTTAAGCGGCTTTTTATTACCAAGCAAATTACGTGCTGTGCCTGTTAAAGTTGCAGTCTGTGCTGTTTTATCGCTGTTTTTTAATACCGAAATATTAATAATCCCTTTGCTAGGGCTACGCTCTAAATCGTAGTTTTTGGCGATATTAGGCTGGATAAAGGTCGATGGAAATGCAATGTAGTGAACTTCCCAAGGGCCAAGTACCTTGTACTGAGCGCCTGCCTGTTCATCCGCTTTGGCATAGCTTGTAAATAAACTTAATACAATTAAAGAAAAATAAATAAATTGCTTCATGGTATATCTCACTTAACAAAAGAGGCCTTTCGGCCCCTTACTGCGTCACGTTAAACGTTTAGCCAATTAAATCCAACAATAGAAACTGTAAAAACTGTAGACCAATAATCAACACTAAGATTGATAAGTCTAAACCACCTAGTGGTGGAATAACCTTACGAATAGGGCGTAACATAGGTTCAGTTAGCTGGTGGAATACAGCTTCAATTGGGTTGTAACCCTGGCTTACCCAGCTTAGTAAAGCACGAATAATTAAAACCCAAAATAGTATGTTTAACCCTTCTTTAACGACAGTTATTAAAGCCTGAATAAATACCGGACCTGGCGCCCAAGCATTATAAAACATCAGAAAAATAACACTGAGTTTCGCTACTGCAACTAAATAAGCAAGCACTAACGAAGCAATATCAAAGCCACCCACTCCTGGAATAATTTTACGAAGCGGGTTTACTGCGAACGAAGTGGCTTTCACCACAAACTGGCTCATAGGATTGTAAAAGTCAGCTTTTGCCGCTTGTAACCAAAAGCGTAAAAGGACCACCATTAAAAAGAGATCAAAAATAATCCCAACTAAAAAGTGCATGGCTTGCATAATTTTACCTTAAAAGTAAGCTTAAAGTTCTTTTTCCATCGCTTCAGCGCGGGCTATACAGGCATCCATTGCATCTGCAACAGTACCTACTAAACCTTGTGATTTTAAATGCTCAACCGCTTCGTGAGTGGTACCACCTTTAGAGGTTACATTTGCACGTAGCTGAGCAATACTGATGTCTGGTTGCGAAAGTGCCATTTCGGCTGCGCCTAATGCAGTTTGTTGTACTAAACGGCGCGCATCTTCATCACTAAAGCCAAGTGCTTTAGCTTTTTCTTCGATAGCTTCCATAAATAAGAAGAAGTAAGCAGGTGATGAACCTGTAACAGCGATGATGTCGTTGATTTGTGACTCTTGCTCAACCCAAACAACAATGCCTGTACACTCAAAAACTTGTTGTACAAACTTGTGCTCTTCAGCGGTTTCGCCTGCGCCATATAGACCTGAAACACCACGACCGAGTAATGATGGTGTATTAGGCATACAACGCACCATTTTCACGTCTTGACCTAGCATTTCACGTAAACGGTTTACGCTAAGGCCCGCTGCCACTGAAATAAATAGCTTGTCGCTAAAATCAACGCCAGAGTCTTGGAATGATTGGCAAAGATCGCCCATCATTTGTGGTTTAACAGATAAGACAATTACATCAGCATCGCGAAGTGCCGCGTTGTTATCCGCGGTAGTTTGCACCCCGAAATCAGCAGCAACCTTAGCTAATTTTTCTTGGTTGCGATTGGTTGCAATGATGTTTTTAGCTGCAAAACCGTTCTTTACCATGCCGCCAATGATGGCGTAGCTCATGTTACCCGTGCCTATAAATGCGATTTTTTTGTCTGACATATGTCTGTTATCACCTTTTAATTTCGTTGGCCAAATATATCCGTGCCAATGCGTACCATGGTTGAACCCGCAGCAATCGCCGCTTCAACATCGTTACTCATACCCATCGACAAGGTGTCTACTTGGGGATATTGGGCCTTTAGTTTATCAAAGCAAGCGCTTAATTGCTCAAAATATTGTAATTGTAGCTGGGCATCGTCGGTTTTGGCAGGAATTGCCATCACACCGCGCAAGCACAAATTAGGGCATTGACTGATAAATTCGGCCAGTGCCATTAGCTCGTCTGGGTGGCAGCCTGACTTAGCCTCTTCTAAACTAATATTAACTTGAATTAATACATTGAGCGGGGCTTTGTCGGCTGGCCGTTGCTCATTAAGACGTTTTGCAATTTTTGTGCGGTCAACACTTTGCACCCAATCAAAATGAGAGGCTACTTGAGCACTTTTATTTGATTGAATAGGGCCAATAAAGTGCCAAATAATGTCTTTATAATCAGCCAATGCTGTTACTTTTGTTACCGCTTCTTGGACATAAGATTCGCCGAACTGGCGTTGGCCATGCTCATAGGCAGCAATAATATCGTCGGCAGGTTTTGTTTTTGAAACAGCCAATAGGTTGATTGATTGCTCATCGCGGCGATTATTTTTTGCAGCTTGAGCAATTCTTGCGTAGGCGGATGTAAGTCGTTCTGCTATTGTAACCATATAATTATCAGTTGGTTGTGGAGTCATAAATGGATATTACCGAATTATTGGCCTTTAGTGTGCAACACAAAGCCTCGGATTTACACTTGTCATCAGGCGTATCACCTATGATACGTGTTGATGGTGATGTGCGTCGTATTAATATTCCAGCATTAGAACAAAAAGATGTAAATAGTCTGGTATACGATATTATGAACGATAATCAGCGTAAGGACTACGAACAAAATCTCGAAGTGGATTTTTCTTTTGAAGTACCAAACCTTGCGCGTTTTCGTGTAAACGCATTTAACTCAAACCGTGGCCCAGCGGCGGTGTTTCGTACTATCCCAAGTGATGTTTTAACGCTTGATGACTTAGGTGCGCCTGATATTTTTAAAACCATTTCCGATAATCCGCGTGGTTTAGTGTTGGTTACAGGCCCGACTGGTTCTGGTAAATCAACTACCTTAGCGGCGATGGTTGATTATATTAATCAACATAAGCATCACCATATTTTAACTATCGAAGATCCTATCGAATTCGTGCACGAGAATAAGCTGAGTCTCATTAACCAACGCGAAGTTCACCGTGACACGCATAGCTTCTCTAATGCACTTAGAAGCGCATTACGTGAAGATCCGGATGTAATCTTGGTGGGTGAGCTTCGTGACCTTGAAACAATTCGCTTAGCGATGACCGCGGCAGAAACAGGTCACTTGGTGTTTGGTACCTTGCATACTACTTCTGCACCAAAAACTATCGACCGTATCATTGACGTATTCCCTGGTGAAGAAAAAGACATGGTGCGTTCAATGTTGTCTGAATCACTACGTGCCGTAATATCACAAACCTTACTTAAAAAAGTGGGCGGTGGCCGAGTAGCAGCCCATGAAATCATGATAGGTATTCCTGCTATCCGAAACCTAATCCGAGAAGATAAAATCGCGCAAATGTATTCATCAATTCAAACCGGTGCGTCCCATGGAATGCAGACCATGGATCAATGTTTAGCAAGCTTAGTTAACTTCGGTATTATTACAACCAATGATGCGCGTGCTAAAGCACAGGATAAAACCCAGTTTGGTGGTTAACGGAGTTATTTAAAATGTCTTTACCTTTAAATCATTTTTTACAAGTTATGATCGACAAAAAAGCGTCTGACTTGTTTGTTTCTAGCCAACTGCCTGTCAGTGCAAAAATAAACGGTGAGCTAGTACATCTTACCGACGAAAAGCTTTCTGATGAAGCTTCACTCGATTTGGTTGAGTCAGCCATGAGCGATAAGCAGCGTAAAGAATTTCATGATACTAAAGAGTGTAACTTTGCGATTGCAACTGATGAGGGCCGTTTCCGTGTTTCTGCTTTTTGGCAGCGTGACAGAGCTGGTATGGTTATTCGTCGTATCGTGACTCAGATACCTGATGTCAATGAGCTAGGGTTGCCGTCAACCTTAACCGATGTGATTATGGCTAAACGTGGTTTAGTTCTGTTTGTGGGTGGTACAGGTACGGGTAAATCGACCTCGCTCGCTGCGCTTTTAGGTTATCGTAACCGCAACCAGCGAGGTCATATTTTAACGATTGAAGATCCTATTGAATTTGTTCACGAGCATCGTAAAAGTATCATTACTCAACGTGAAGTAGGTTTAGATACAGAAAGCTTCGAATCAGCGCTAAAAAGCTCGTTGCGTCAAGCGCCTGATGTAATCTTAATTGGTGAAATACGCTCACAAGAAACCATGGAGTATGCATTAAGCTTTGCAGAAACAGGTCACTTGTGTGTGGCAACACTGCATGCGAATAATGCTAACCAAGCAATCGACCGTATTATGCACTTAGTACCTAAAGAAAAGCACGATAAGTTAAAATACGACTTAGCACTTAACCTTCGCGCTATTGTTGCTCAGCAGTTGGTTCCAACTGCCGATGGCGAAGGACGTGTAGCTGCTATCGAAATTTTGCTAAATTCACCTATGGTGGCAGAGCTTATTAAAAAAGGTGATGTTGGTTCTATCAAAGAAACCATGGCGAAATCGAAAGAAATGGGTATGCAGACCTTTGATCAAGCATTGTTTGAGCTTTATAAGCAGCGTCGCATTAACTACGCCGATGCGTTGCATCATGCTGATTCGCCAAATGACCTACGCTTAATGATTAAGCTACAAAACAATGAGCAAAGTGGCGCAGGCTTTTTACAAGGCGTGACTATCGATGGTCTTGATGGAAAGAGTGACACATAAATGGGATTGCGAGTAAGTTTAATCAGCTGGTTATTACTATTAGTGAGTACGTTTCATGTATACGGTAATGACAATAAAGGTGTGGTTATTTTTATTCGCGATGATGTTTATGACGATTACAGTCGCTTTTTGAATGGTCGTAAGCCTATTGAAGTTAAAGACTTCAGTGGTGCTTACATTCGTCGCGATGTAGTCGATATGATCATAGCTCAACAAGCATTGAATATAGGCGGCTACACTAAGCCATTTCGCTACCACAAAGGTAATGCTAATTACCGTAATACCAAGCTGTTAGAAGATGGCCAGCTTTTACTCAGCTTTGATAGTGTATGGTCTGTTGATGCAAAGTCGCTTGCAGAGTCGGTGTACATATCAGAGCCTGTGATTCGAAATGGTGAGTATTTTGCGGGCATTTTTACCTCACCGAACAATAAAAAAGCGCTGCAAATAAAACAGCTTACTGACTTTAAGCAATTAACTGCGGTGTCAACGCCACGCTGGCAAACCGATTGGCAAACGTTATCGGCTCTGCCACTGAAAGAATTACTTAGAGAAGACGAGTGGCTAGGACAAGTCCGCACTGTATCGATGCAGTGGGTTGATTTTATGATGATGCCCCTGATGCCCAGCCTCAATAATCGTTATTCCTTAGAGAATATTGAATTGGTTGCTGTGCCTAACCTTTTACTTCAGCTTAAAGATAGCCGCCACTTTATCATTTCGAAGAGTCATCCCGATGGCAAAGAAGCCTTTGCTGCAATTCAAAAAGGGCTTGCACAACTTCGTCAATCAGGTGCAATTGAAAAAGCCTACCGAGAGGCAGGCTTTATTCCAGATTTAAAAGACTATATTGTGATTAACGAAGAGCGCTAGTCGCCGTAAAATTGTTCAAAGAAGCTTTCTAAGATGATCACTGCAGACATGTTATCAACATTGCCTTTACCAAGGTTTCGATAGCCACCTTGTTCGAATAAACGGGCTTTGGCATCTGCAGTTGTTAGTCGTTCGTCATGAGTTTCAACCGGAATAGCAAAGTGGTTGTGTAAGCGATTAGAGAACTTCTTCGCTTTAAAGGTCACCTCTTGATTCGTACCATCCATATTAAGCGGTAAACCAACCACCATTAAATCAGGTTGCCATTCGTCCACTTGCTTTTTAATGAGCTGCCAATCAGGAATACCATCTTTCGCTTTTACTGCTTGTAAGCTTGATGCTGTTCCTGTGAGTTCTTGACCTATAGCTATACCAATGCTTTTGGTTCCAAAGTCAAAACCCATTACGGTGCGTTCACCCACCGGCTTAAAAGTTCGTTTTGTCATAGTCTTAAAATTTTAAATGTTAAGCGTGGCCTGCTTCAGAGCTTAATTGCCCGACATCAAAACCGAGCATAGAAACCGCTTTTTCCCAGCGTTTTTCGACTGGAGTATTAAAGATGATTTCAGGATCAGCTTTGATAATTAACCAGGAGTTTTCTAACAGCTCTTGTTCTAATTGGCCTTGATCCCAGCCAGCATAGCCAAGAGTGATAATAAATTGATCAGGTGCCTCACTTGTGGTTAAGCTTGCTAACACATCTTTTGAGGTCGTGATCATAATGTCACTGCTGAGCTTTTGACTCGCTGCATAACCAGGCTTTGGCGAATGTAAAACAAACCCGCGATCGGTTTTTACAGGTCCGCCAGCATACACAGCTAAGCCTGCAGCTTGTTTGCTTTTGTCGTTATCAATTTCGATTTTATCGAGTAGCTCGCCCACAGTGATGTTGATAGGCTGGTTAATCACCAAGCCCATTGCACCATCTTGATTGTGCTCACAAATATAAGTGACAGCACGCTTAAAAAAAGGGTCTTGCATGCTCGGCATCGCGATTAAGAAATGATTCTCTAATGACTGCATAGGTCGCCCCTTTTGTTGTTTAAATTAAGTATGGCTCAGTTTTCTTTCAATGGCATCAAATAAGTGACCAGTGATTGAAATATCATAAGCAGCTTCAATCTCTTTTACACACGTTGGCGCAGTGACATTGATTTCAGTTAAGCGGTCGCCAATGATATCTAGACCAACAAAAATAAGGCCTTTTTCTTTCAATGTCGGCGCAACTGCTTCAGCAATTTTGCGGTCTGAGTCGCTAATAGGGCGTGCTTCGCCACGACCACCCGCTGCTAAGTTACCGCGCGTTTCGCCATTTTGTGGAATACGCGCTAAGCAATATGGCATCACTTCACCATCAACTACAAGTACGCGTTTGTCGCCTTGTTTGATTTCAGGAATATAATTTTGTGCCATTGCAAAACGGTTACCATGCTCGGTTAATGTTTCGCAGATCACACCTATATTCGCATCATCCTCTTTAACACGAAAGATAGATGCCCCTCCCATGCCATCAAGCGGCTTTAAGATAATATCTTTATGCTCAGCTAAAAATGCACGAATGTCTGCTTGGCTTCGAGTTACCAATGTATCAGGGGTATGTTCGCTAAACCAAGCTGTAAATAGCATCTCGTTGGCATCACGTAAGCTTTGAGGCTTGTTGATAATAAGAGTACCGGCTTGCTCGGCACGCTCTAAAATATAGGTTGCGTAGATATACTCAGTATCAAAAGGTGGATCTTTACGCATTAAAATTACGTCTAAATCAGCTAAAGCAATAGTGGCTTTTTCTTCTAACTCGTACCAGTGATTTACATCATCAAAAACACGGGCTTTGGCTGCAGTTGCATAGCCTTGACCTTGACGCAGAGACAGGTCATCCATTTCCATGTAGTAAATTTCGTAACCGCGCTTTTGTGCTTCCATCATCATTGCAAAGCCAGTGTCTTTTTTAATATTAAAGCCACTTATTGGATCAGAGATTATGCCTAACTTAATTGCCATTATTTTGCCTTAGAATCGTATGCCATACTGTGTTTTGTTACTTTGATATATGGGTGTTTTTACGGTTTTCAATTCGCTAAATCGCCAAACTGTAATTGCAGTGCGCTTAACACAGTCAGGGCCGCTGTTTCTGTCCGCAAAACACGAGGGCCTAAACGAATATCAACAAATTTTTGTTGTTTAGCTATATCGATTTCTTCATCGGTAAAACCACCTTCAGGACCCACTAAAAAACGCACGCCCTCGCTAGGCACATGAATAGTTTTAATGCTGTGCTCAGCACGTGGATGTAAGGTGAGTTTTATTGCTTCACTTGCTTGCTCTAACCATTCTTTTATATCGATAGGAGGATGTACAACTGGTACATAATTGCGGCCAGATTGTTCTGCTGCAGCAATTGCAATTTTTTGCCATTGTTGGTGTTTTTTATGCAGTCTATCGCCACTGAGTTTTACACCACAACGTTGACTAAAAATAGGAGTGATTTCTGTGATACCTAACTCTACAGATTTTTGAATAGTGAAATCCATTTTATCGCCACGAGAAATACCTTGGCCCAAGTGAATTTTTAAAGGCGATTCAACATCATGATCAATAAATTCTTGTGGCTCGACCACCACATTTTTTTTGCTGACTTCAATAATCTCACTGAGGTATTCACCTCCTTCACCATTAAAAATCGAGACCTTATCACCGACTTGCATACGTAATACACGGCCAATGTGACCTGCTGCATCATCATCAAGTGCTAATGGTGTGTTTAAAGAAATCGCTGAGGGTTGGTAAATATGTGGAACTCGCATGGCTGTCACTTATCAATAATTTTAGCAATATGGTAAGTATACAGCGGTTTAGGTGCAATTATTTATTTGTTAATTAAACTCATCTTTGGCAGTTAAGGCGTGGGCAGTTGTTTCGGCTATTTCAGATTGGCAAGATAAGTGATTAATGTGAGCTGCATCAGGGCAGGGAGTAAAGCCAAATCCTTGTCCTTCTTGCTGCACTAAGTAACGTATTTTGTGCAATGAGTTATAGATAAACTTTTGTGCGTCGTCTGCCAGTTGGTAGTCAGTTTGGTTTATCAATACACCTTGTATGTTGTGATGTTCATGTAAATAGCTAGCTAATTCTGAAACACTAATCTCATTACTAAAATCACAGTAGCAATAATCTTTAACGAGTTGATCGAACATGAGCTTTACCATGCTACGGCTATTAGCTCCAGCCACCACAAGGGTTGAGTTTTCGGCATTTGCAAAATAGTGCTGAGCAAATGCACGACTAAACTCATTATCGATATCAACTAATAAATAATTATTAACTTTAAATGGCATAACGCCTCACGATTCAAGAACTTCCGTATCAAATTGAAAACATACTTATTAGTAAATAGCCTATTGCACCGAAAACGGCAAACTCAATACAGGCTATGCCAATGTTATCTTGGTGGTCTACTTCTAACGATGTGTCGATATTGGGTAAAGATATATATTTAATAATATAGCTCAAAATATACAACAATACCCACATTGCACCGCAATGAGATACTAGAGTGAATAAATTTTCTACCATCTTACCACTAATAAAGGATGCACTGGCAAGACCAGCATAACCCGCAAGTGCTAGGCCAATAGACTTACCCGCA
This sequence comes from Pseudoalteromonas sp. HF66, assembly GCF_011806445.1. Classification (NCBI taxonomy): domain Bacteria; kingdom Pseudomonadati; phylum Pseudomonadota; class Gammaproteobacteria; order Alteromonadales; family Pseudoalteromonadaceae; genus Pseudoalteromonas; species Pseudoalteromonas sp. HF66. Next base: position 124,010 of record NZ_JAATOU010000006.1, on the reverse strand, counting down.
TAGCGAATACCAATAGAAGTATTTTCAAGATTAAAATTACTTTGTAGCGATGCACCTTGGTTGGCTTTGGCAAAGCGATACTCTCGGATTTTACTATCAAGGGCAAACATACCTTGCAGCACAAAAAAGCTTACAGTGGCGATCAGCAAGCTGCTATAGCCTTGGGTATGGCACCAGTTATATAGACCAAGAGCAATAATACAGTTTGCGATTAACATGCCTGAGTCGACTAAAGCAGCACAGACATTTTGTTTTAATATGGCCGCTTCTTCGTTAAAGCGATGCAAAATCCATTTACGGTGAATTAAGTGACCTATTTTGATAAAGCTAAATAACAGCACAATAAGTAATAGGACCTTGAGCGGGTTAGACTGCGCTGCACTTAAGCTAATTTCATCAAATATATAGGCAATGGTAGCAATAACAACCATGATCTCACTGGCAAAGCTGATCCCCATAGCAAAGTTATCATGCTGTGCAAGCTCTTCTTTAAGCGCTTGTTTTGCTTTGATTTGCGTTAGAATACGTAGCAGTACTATAGTGACGCAAATTACAGCGAAACTAATAGCAATCGCGACTAAACTAGTGTTAGATAGTGATAAATATGACATGCAGGTCCCTGCTAAATAATTCTTTGATAATCATTCTAGTACGGTTATTGGCAAGTTAAAAGAGAGTATTTAATGAGTAATTTACACGCGCTTACCGAGTCACTACATCAGTTAGGCCAAACCCGCTTCGAGAGCCTGTATAAAGGGCAAACGGAGCAAGAGAAAATTATTAACTTATTGTCTTTAAGTGACTTTGCGTGGAATTGCTTACAGTCTCAACCAGACCTAAAAGATTGGTTACTAGATGATAATGAACTCACTAACCGTAAGATTGAAGCTCCGTTAAACAGTGCTGAAATTAGCGAACTTGACGACAATGCAGCGATGGCAAAGCTGCGCTTATATCGCGAAAGGTACTGGTTGAAAGTGGCTTTTCTTGATTTGTGTTGTGCTAACCCAATTGCTGACAGTATTGCTTATATCTCAGCGCTTGCAAACCAGCTTATCGATAGTGCTAATCAATGGGCATTTGCACAAGTAGCTAAAGTCAGCGGCATGCCGCTTGATGATGACGGTAATGCAATGCCAATGTTAGTTTTAGGCATGGGGAAACTTGGCGGAGGAGAACTTAACTACTCATCTGACATTGATTTAATTTTCTCTTATCCACGCGATGTTGCAACACAAGGTGGTCGCCGCTCCATTGAAGCCCAGGTGTTTTATACTAAAGTGGCGCAAAAACTAATTATGGCGCTTAACCAAACTACGGTAAATGGCCAAGTATTTCGGGTCGATATGCGTCTGCGCCCATTTGGTGAAAGTGGGCCTTTGGTGATGAGTTTTAATGCAATGGAAGACTATTACCAAGAGCAAGGGCGTGAGTGGGAACGTTATGCCATGCTAAAAGGGCGTTTAATTGGCTCAGAAAATCGTTATTGGGACGAGTTTTATGAATTGCTTCGCCCGTTCGTTTATCGTCGCTATATTGATTTCTCGGTGATTGAATCGTTACGTAAAATGAAGCAAATGATTGCTCAAGAGGTACGCCGAAAGCGCCTTACAAACAATATTAAATTGGGTGCAGGCGGCATTCGAGAAGTGGAGTTTATAGTGCAAGCTCTGCAAATGGTGCGAGGAGGGCGTGAAGCTAATTTACAAACTCAGTCATTATTGGTTGCTTTAAAAGAGCTCGTAAACAACCAAGTTATGTCGAATAAAGAAGCTGAGTTATTAACACAGAACTATTTAGATTTACGTCAAATTGAGCAGTACCTACAGATTTTCGATGATAAACAAACGCAAACCTTGCCTGATGACGAGCTAAACCAACAACGTTTATGTTATTTGCTCAACAAAGAAGATTTTAATCAGTGTTTAATTAGCATTGAGCAGACCATGTCCCAAGTACATAGTGAATTCGAACAAGTGATTGGCTTTGAAAGTGAAACGGCGGATCCTTGTGAAAGTGAGTATATTAGCGCTTGGGAAATGACTGATGTTAGCCTGATGTGTGAGCCGAACCTTGATTGGCAACCGGCGCTTGAAGATTTTAAAGCGCGATTAACTAAGGCGAAAATTGGCAGTCGAGGTCGTGATATCCTCGATAAATTAATGCCGCTTTTACTTAAACAACTCACTGTAACTAAAGCGAGCTGTGGTGCCTTTACCATGATTTGCCAAGTACTGAATAAGATCATTTCACGAACCGCCTACTTGGAGCTGTTATACGAAAATCCCGGTGCGTTAAATCAGCTGGTTTCACTTTGTTGTCATAGTAAATGGATAGGTGAGCATATTTCTCGCTACCCAATTTTACTTGATGAGCTGATCGATCCTCAGGTGCTCTATAAACCGACGCCTCTGTCTGCTTACAAAAATGAAATTAGACAGTATTTCTTACGCATTGAGCATGGTGACTTAGAATTGCAAATGGAAGCACTTCGTCAGTTTAAACAAACACATCAATTACGTATTGCCGCAGCAGATGCAACAGGTGTTCTTAGTGTAATGAAAGTAAGTGATCACCTTACTGCGCTTGCTGAGGCTATTGTAGAGCAAGCTGTAAATATAGCATGGCATGCCTGTGTTGAGCGCTTTGGTCAACCAGCGAATACTTCAGAGCAAGAAAAAGGCTTTGCAGTGATAGCGTATGGTAAAACGGGCGGTTTTGAAGTCGGTTACGATTCAGATCTTGATCTTGTGTTTGTGCATAACCACGATGGTAGCAGTTACACTGATGGTGATAAGTCGATTGATTCTAGGCAGTTCTACTTAAAGCTGGCGCAGCGCTTAATGCACTTATTCAATACTCGCACCGCTTCTGGCATTTTGTATGAGCTTGATACTCGCTTAAGGCCTGAAGGAGCGTCTGGGTTACTGGCTATTAATCTAGAAAGCTTTTATCACTATCAACAAACTCAAGCATGGACTTGGGAGCATCAAGCACTAGTCCGCTCACGAATGATTTATGGGCAAACCTCATTGAGCGAGCGTTTTGCACAAATTCGCAAAGACGTTTTATGCCAAGCCCGCGATAATGAAAAGCTGAAAACAGATGTCGTTGAGATGCGTGAAAAAATGCGCGCTCACCTTGCTAAAGGGAATGATGAGCTATTTGACTTAAAACAAGATAGGGGCGGTATTACAGATATTGAGTTTATCACTCAGTACTTGGTGTTGAATAATGCTATGCAGCACCCTGAGCTAACTACTTGGTCTGATAATGTGCGTATTTTAGCTGATGCAGCTCGTTTGGATTGTATCAGTGAACAAATGCAGCAAGAGTTAATCGCTGCGTATATTGCGTATCGTTCACGCTATCATGTGATGAGTTTGAATCAGCAAGGGCGTTGTGCGCCACGTGCTGAGTTAACTCAGCACATCGACTTAGTTAGTCAGGCGTGGCAGCAGGTGTTTTAGCTTTTTAAGCGACGGCAGTTTTCGCGCACATAAGCTGAGGGCAGCTCGGTTATTACCGCTGCTCTTTGCTTAAAGCAGAAGTAAGTGTAAACCTCATTTTCGAAATCATCGTTGATGGCGCGGCCAACTTGGTAAAGTGTTGAGACAAAATTACTATCAACGCGAAAATGGTCTTTTACCACATAGTCTTTACTTAAATACCAGTACAGCACGATATCTTCGTGGCGGGCATAATCCGCGAGTACATCTTTTAGAGTATTACCACTTTCAAAACGACGTGGTTGAATCTCTCCAGTCCAGTTTGGCGATGAAGGATCGACTACTTTTTCACGTTCAAAAAGTGCTACATCAAGGCTGGTTTCTGGCGTAGGCAATTTAAGAACGTACTTATCTCGTTCGTTATTTTTGTCATTTACTTGGTTACGTAGTGCTGCATAAAAGCGCGATAAGCCTTGTGCCGCAGCATTCTTAGTATCTTTCATGTCCATTACTGGACCACTACCGAATAAAAAGTAAATAGCAGCAGCAATTAAAATAAATGCTAGTGATAAATGCTTAACCCAGAACCACATTTCTAATACTCTTGTTGTTGATTAGCTTTATAAAACCATACAAACAGCAAAATGTCACTCTACTTGTAATAAGAAGGGGCATTCTTGTCTGGACGAGTTTTAAAGCGGCGATGTAGCCACATGTACTGTTCTGGCGCTAAATCGATGGCTTGCTCCATACGTTGATTTACATGAGTAACATCAACAAGATCATCACCACTTGGGAAGTTTTCAAGAGCAGGTAACACTTCTAGGTGGTAGCGACCATTTTCATCACGACGACTAGTTAAACTCACCGTTTCGCAGTTGCGGCTACTTGAAAATAGCAGCGTCCCCGTTGTTGTTGCAGCTTCTTTTACCGCATAAAAGGGGGCAAATTCACAACGTTTACGGCCGTAATCTTGATCTGGCAAGTAGTAGCAAACTTTTTTATTTTTAAGTGCTTTTAATAAGCCTTTGACATCTTTTTTGCCAATTAAGTATTCGTTTGAACGAAGACGACCGTTAGTCGTGAAATATTCCATCAAAGGGTTATTGTGTGGGCGATAAAAGCCAATGCCTTGGTGTTTTACACCCATAATACGGCTCGCCATTTCTAAGTGTAAAAAGTGTGGCACAAGTAACAGCACACCTTTACCTGCTTGCTGAGCCTTTTCAAAGTGCTCAAGACCTTTAACTGAACCAAACACTTTATTGATACGCCACTGGGGCCACCACCAAGCCATGCCGGTTTCCATCATTGCAACACCGGTATTTTCCATATTTTTAAGTACTAATTCGCGTTGTTCATGTTCTGGCATATCAGGAAAACATAAACGAATATTCACTTCAGCAATATGACGGCGGCGCTTCATAAAACGGTGTACTAAACGACCAAGTAGTTTTCCAAGCGCTAGTTGTAATTTATGTGGTAACCAAGAGATAAGATATAAAAAGAACACGCCAACCCAAGTTAACCAGTAACGAGGGCCTAAAAAAGACGCCTTAAAAGGAGATGAACTAACCACAAAAAAATCTCTGAAAATAAAAAAGCTAGTTTAACTGTATGTCTTTAAAAATACAAAAAAGCCAGCACGAGGCTGGCTTTTAAATAAGGACTCATTAGAAGAAATTACTAGATTTCTTTTAAACCTTGGTTAATTGCCGCAAGGTCTTCGCTTGTTAGTGTACCAGCAGCTTGCTTCAAACGAAGTGTTGAAACAACATAGCGGTAACGAACGTTTGCTAAATTACTTTTTGCATTATAAAGGTTTTGCGTGCTGATCAGTACGTCTACGATAGTACGTGTACCAACTTCAAAGCCTGCTTCAGTTGCTTTAAGCGCACTTTCAGCAGAAACAACAGCTTGTTGTAGAGCTTTATAAGTTGCGATGTCAGATACCACTTGGTTGTATGATGTGATAACTGAGCGGGTTACTGCACGTAAGCTTGCTTCTAAGTCTTCACTTGCCGCGACATAGTAAGCACGAGCTTGCTCAGTTGCAGCGGTAGTTGCACCACCTGAGTAGATAGGCAGGCTAAAGTTTACGCCAATTTTAGCACTATCTTCACGTGGCTTATGTGAGTTACTGTTTAAGTCAGTTAGGCTGTCACCATATGAAGCATTTAATGTTAGCTTCGGATAATGCCCCGCTTTTGCTAAATCGATTTGATCTTTAGCAATATCAACCGTGACTTTTGAAACTTGCAGATTTAAGTTGTTGTCTTTTGCAATTTCGATGTAGTCAGTTGACTGTTTTTTAGGTGCAACCGTTGAAAACGTTTCGGTATTCAACATATCTAATTTAGCGTGGTATTTACCTGTGATTTCGCGAAGCTGCTCACGAGCTGTTTCAACACTATTCTTAGCAACAATTTCTTGCGCAACAGAGTTATCGTACTGAGCTTGCGCTTCGTGAACATCAGTAATCGCTGTTAAACCAACCGCATAACGTTCTTTAGTTTGTTGCAATTGGCGCTCGATAGCGCGCTTTTCTGCTTGTACGAACTCAAGGTTATCGATTGCACTTAGTACGTTGAAGTAACCCTCAGCAACACGAACGATTAAATCTTGGCGAGCAAAGTCGTACTGAGCATTTGCTTGTAGTGCTTGTTTATCTGCAATACCAAGTGAATTCCATGCGCCTAAATCAAACAGTGTTTGGTTTAAGCTGATACTACGGCTAAATTCATCAGGATCATAGTCATAACCGGTATAACCCGTTGCATCATTACCGTCATAAAGATCTGATTTGGTTGATTGGTAACCAAGGCTTAAACCAATTTGTGGTAATAGTGCACTTAACGCGCGATCGCTCTCATAGGCTTGCGCATCTGCTTGGGCTTTTGCTTTAAGTACGGTAGGATCGTTTGCCGTAGCAATCTCGTATACTTGCAGTAAGTCTTCAGCATAACTAGCTGTTGCAGTCAGTGCGCTTGAAAACCCGATCAGCGCAGCGAGTAGTGTTTTTTTCATTGTTCGTTCAGTCCTTAGACAATTTTGTACTGTCACCATGGTACTCTTTTTTAATGAATAACCAAAAAAAAATTACGTAAATCTGCATGTCCAAGTGTAACAGAATATAATTGGCCGTAACATTTACTTAAAACGTAAAGGAAATAGTGAATGAAAATATCAGCAATCTCACAATTTAACCATGATGACATAGAGTTAAAGCCGATTGAGCGTGTTTATGATGGTTTCTTTAAAATTAATACTTATCGCTTTCATCATGCATTGTTTGCTGGTGGTAAATCGGTAGAAGTTAAACGCGAAATATTAGAACGTGGTCATGCTGTTGCAGTACTTCCTTATGACCCTACGACCGACCAAGTTTTATTAATCGAGCAAATCCGAATAGGTGCGTTAGCATCCAAGCAGTCACCTTGGTTGCTTGAGTGTATTGCAGGCATGGCTGATGGCAGTACTGATTACGAAGATGTTGCTAAGCGAGAAGCATTTGAAGAAGCGGGCATTGAGCTTAATGAGCTAGAATTTATGATGTCTTACCTTTCAAGCCCTGGTGGTACAACAGAGCGTTTGTATTTATATTTAGCACGCACTGACTTAGCTGGGTATCAAGGTGGAATTTTTGGTCTAGATAATGAAGATGAAGATATCAAAACTCATGTAATGTCATACGATGAGGCTATGTTACGTTTAGAGCAAGGTGAAATAGACAATGCTGCCACAGTTATCTCATTACAGTGGTTAGCACTGAATAAGCAACGTATACTGTCTGATTGGAAAAACTCATAGGGGATTATTTTGTCGTATGTCAGTGCCCAGCAGCGTTATATTCAAAGCTTACCTAAGTATTTAACTTTGTGTGAGCATAACTATGTGCGTGCGCTTAAACTATTACCACATGAGCGTCGTGTAGGTCAGGAGCGAAAGGTGCAATTAGGCCATAGTACCTTTGCTGTTAAAGTTGACGATACAGCAAAATACACCACAGATATTTCTATTAGCCAAGAGGCGGGTAATTTAGCCTCAGTTAAGCCTTTGTATTTAACTGTGCGTATGTACCATGATGCGAAAGTAGCCGAAATTGTGCATCATGATTTTCATCAGCGTATTAAGCCTTCTTACGCTTATCCAAACCCGAACATGCATCAAAAAGATGAAAAATATCAGCTTAATGCCTTTTTGTATGACTGGCTGATTGCTTGTGTTGAAAATGGCCGAGCAGTTTTAAATTGGGATGTAAACAATGGCTTGGTTTAGTAATGCCTACCATTTTGATAAAACAGCGCTAAAAGTCGCTCATATCACTGACTGCCATCTATCAAAAGATACTAGTGGTGAATACTTTAGCGTGAATACGGCAGCATATTTTGCGCGTTGTTTACAGGCTATTGCTGAGCAAAATGCGGATTGTGTGGTGTTTGGTGGTGATTTAACACAAGATCACAGCAGTGAGTCTTATCAGCTTTTTGCTAAGTTAATAGAAGACGCAGCGCTCAATTGTCCGGTATTTTGGCTGCCGGGTAATCATGATGAACTTTTTGAATATGAAGCGCTTACAAGTTCACAAATTCTAAGTAGTAAACGTATTACCTTTTTAGGTGGGCAACTACTTTTGGTAAACTCAAAAGGTTCGACCCCTGCAGGCTGGGTAACACAAACACATTTAAATGAATTAAGCGAGGCGATAGGACAAGTCCCGAGCGTAGTGTTTTGTCATCATAATCCGCTACCTATTCAGGCTTACTTAGATAAGCATATGTTAGAAAATGGTCCGCAGTTTTTAAATACCTGTGTCAACAGTCAGCAGTGTATTGGCGTGTTCCATGGCCATGTTCATCATGAGTACACTCAAAACTACCGTGATCTCAGTGTGTTTGCGACACCAGCCAGTTCGATACAATTTACTAAGCACACCATGGCATGGCAGCAAGAGGACTTAGGCCCTGCATTTCGACTCATCAACTTAAACATTGATGGGCAACAAAATTTACTGTTAAGCACGGATGTAGTATGGCTAAACGAGTAATTTATATACACGGCTTTAATAGCTCTGAGCAATCTTATAAAGCAGTTCGTTTTGGTAAGCATATGGCGCAATTCGATGTAGATTATCAGGTGCCGCGACTAACTCATGAGCCGTTACATGCAATTTTACAATTAGAACAACTGTTAAATGATGATACTGTATTACTAGGTAGTTCATTAGGCGGTTTTTATGCGACCTATTTGTCGCAACGTTATTCGATACCCGCGGTGGTAATTAATCCTGCGGTTCGCCCATTTGAGTTACTCGATAACTATTTAGGGGAAAATTATAACCCGTATCAAGATAGTCACTATGAACTTGGTACTCGTCACATGGATGCATTGCGCAGTTTATATTTGCCGCAATTAGACACCCCTTCATTGATTTATTTGTTACAGCAAACGGGCGATGAAGTACTGCCTTTTCAGCAGGCGGTTAAATATTATTCTCAGTGTAAGCAACACGTTGAATTTGGAGGCGATCATAGTTTTATCGGCTTCGAACAAACCTTTGCAAGTATTGTAGATTTTCTTAAAATCACGTAAAACATAGCTAAGCGCATAAAAGATATAAAAACTATGAGTCAGCAAAATTATAACGCCGAAGCAATTGAAGTCTTAAACGGGTTAGAGCCCGTAAAACGCCGCCCAGGTATGTATACCGATACGGTTCGTCCTAACCACTTAGGTCAAGAGGTTATCGATAACAGTGTCGATGAAGCAATGGCAGGTCATGCAACAAAAATAGATGTCATCCTTCATGAAGATAACTCGCTTGAGGTTATCGATGATGGCCGTGGTATGCCAATTGATATACACCCAGAAGAGGGTATTCCGGGTGTGGAACTTATTTTTACCAAGCTGCACGCTGGTGGTAAGTTCTCTAATAAAAACTATCAGTTTTCAGGTGGTTTACACGGTGTAGGTATTTCGGTTGTGAATGCGCTATCGACTCGTGTTGAAGTTACCGTCCGTCGTGATGCACAGCAATTTCGCATGGCCTTTGAAAACGGCGATAAAGTTGAAGACTTAAACGTGATTGGCACTGTGGGCAAACGTAACACAGGTACAACCGTGCGTTTTTGGCCTGATGCCAGCTATTTTGACTCAGCTAACTTCTCTCTTACTAAGCTTAATCATTTATTAAAAGCCAAAGCGGTATTATGCCCAGGCCTGCGCATAAAGTTTACCAACAAGCAAACTAAAGAAAGCCAAGAGTGGTATTACGAAACGGGCTTAAAAGACTATCTAGTTGAAGCAGTTAAAGGCTTTGAAGTATTACCAAAAGAACCTTTTATTGGTGAGTTTTCAAGCTCAACAGAAGGCGCTGACTGGGCTGTTGTGTGGTTACCAGAAGGCGGTGAATCGATCGCTGAGAGTTATGTTAACTTAATTCCTACCGCTCAAGGCGGTACGCATGTCAATGGCTTGCGTCAAGGCTTGCTTGAAGCAATGCGTGAATTCTGTGAATTCAGAAACTTATTACCACGAGGCGTAAAGCTTACGCCAGATGATATCTGGGAGCGTTGTAGCTACGTATTGTCGGTTAAAATGCAAGACCCGCAGTTTGCAGGCCAAACGAAAGAGAAGTTATCATCTCGCTCATGTGCTGCGTTTGTCTCGGGTGTGGTGAAAGACTCATTCAGTTTATGGTTAAACGAACATACTGAAACCGCTGAATTATTAGCTGAGCTATGTATCTCAAATGCACAGCGCCGTTTACGTGCTGCTAAAAAAGTCGTGCGTAAGCGCATTACCTCAGGCCCTGCATTACCCGGTAAATTAACTGATTGTAGCGCTCAAGATAATGACCGCACTGAACTGTTTTTAGTAGAGGGTGACTCTGCAGGTGGTTCAGCAAAACAAGCGCGCGACCGTGAATTCCAAGCAATTATGCCGCTGCGCGGTAAAATATTAAATACGTGGGAAGTTGAGTCAGGGCAAATTTTAGCATCACAAGAGGTGCATGATATTTCTGTGGCCCTTGGTATCGACCCTGACTCAAGTGATTTATCTGGTCTGCGTTATAACAAAATTTGTATTTTGGCCGATGCTGACTCGGATGGATTACACATTGCCACCTTGCTTTGTGCGCTGTTTGTTCGTCACTTTCCATCGCTAATAAAACAAGGCCACGTGTACGTAGCTATGCCTCCGCTATTTCGTATCGACATTGGTAAAGAGGTTTATTACGCCCTTGATGAAGATGAAAAGAACGGTATTTTAGCGCGCATTGAAGCCGAGAAAAAACGCGGTAAAGTCAATGTTCAACGCTTCAAAGGGTTAGGTGAAATGAATCCGTTACAATTACGCGAAACGACCATGGATCCTAATACACGTCGTTTAGTGCAATTAACCTTGGACGAAGAAGAGCAAACTATGGAAATGATGGATATGTTACTTGCGAAGAAACGTTCGTCAGACCGCCGTCAGTGGTTAGAAGATCACGGTAACCGCGCTGAAGTTTAATAAAGTGTGTGGCAATCTAGTTTCTAGCAAAGAATTAAAGGGCAAGACAAAAATGAAAAAAATACTGACCTCAATATTATCGCTGAGCTTGTTATCAGCGCCTGTAATGGCAAAAGATATTCTTGATAAGTTAACAGTTACTGATGGTTTTTCTATTAGTCTGTTTGCTGATGATGTTGAAAATGCGCGTCAAATAGCGGTTTCAAAAAGAGGCATTGTTTACGCAGGTTCCCGTAAAGCAGGAAATGTTTATGCTCTGATTGATCACAACAGTGATGGTGTGGCTGATAGAAAAATGGTTATTGCCACAGGTCTTGAAATGCCATCAGGTTTAGCAATCAAAGACGGTGACTTATATGTGGCTGAAGTGTCACGCATCATTCGTTTTAAAGACATCGATAAAAACCTAAAAGATCCAAAATTCGATGTGGTTTACGACAAGTTTCCGACTGATCGTCACCATGGTTGGAAGTTCATTAGTTTTGCGCCAACGGGTGAGCTAATTGTGCCTGTGGGTGTGCCATGTAACATTTGTGCTGAAGACGACAAGTACGGTCGTATCTTTTCGTTAGATGTGGATACAAAAGAAATTAAAACAATCGCCAAAGGAGTTCGTAACTCAGTTGGTTTTGATTATCACCCTACAACTAATGCATTTTGGTTCAGCGACAATGGCCGTGACATGATGGGTGATGATATGCCACCTTGTGAAATTAACCGTGTTGGTGAAGGTGAAGAGGGCGCCCATTATGGTTTCCCTTATGTTCACGCAGGTGCAATTTTAGATCCTGAGTTTGGTAAAGGTAAAAGTATTGCCGACTACAAATCACCAGCTCTTGCATTAGGTGCTCATGTTGCACCACTGGGTATTCATTTTTATAACGGCAAGCAGTTCCCTGCGAAATACAAAGAACAGCTGTTTGTTGCTGAGCATGGCTCTTGGAACCGCAGTAAAAAATCAGGCTATAGAGTGATGCTAGCGAATGTTGAGCAAGGTCGTATTACTAAGTACACCCCGTTCATCACAGGTTTTATGCAAAACGAAGAAACATTTGGTCGCCCAGTTGCATTTGCAGAGCTTGCAGATGGCAGCTTATTGATCTCAGACGACTTTGCTAACGCGATTTATCGTGTTAGTGCTAAGAAAAAATAGGTAAGCGTTAATGAGTGATACAGATACCTTGCTGATGCAAGGCGTAGAACAACAAACAATGGGGCGCTTTACTGAAGACGCCTACTTAAACTACTCAATGTACGTCATTATGGACCGTGCTTTACCTCACGTAGGTGACGGTCTAAAACCTGTACAGCGTCGTATCATTTATGCAATGAGCGAACTGGGGTTATCGGCGCAAGCAAAATATAAAAAATCAGCGCGTACCGTGGGTGATGTACTAGGTAAATACCACCCGCATGGTGATAGTGCTTGTTACGAAGCGATGGTGTTAATGGCACAGCCGTTTTCTTATCGCTACCCGCTGGTGGATGGTCAAGGTAACTGGGGGGCTGCGGATGATCCTAAGTCATTTGCTGCAATGCGTTACACCGAAGCGCGTTTATCTAAGTTCTCAGAAGTTCTACTAAAAGAGCTTGGTCAAGGCACCGTAGATTGGACCGCAAACTTTGACGGCACACTCGATGAGCCAATGGTATTGCCTGCGCGTTTACCGCATATCTTACTTAATGGTGTAACCGGTATTGCGGTGGGTATGGCAACTGATATACCCCCACATAATGTTCGTGAAGTTGCCAGTGCTTGTTGTTTATTACTTGATAAGCCAAAGACTGAAATCGAAGAGTTGCTTGAGTTAGTGCATGCGCCTGACTACCCAACAGAAGCTGAGATCATCACACCGAAAGACGATATTCGTAAGATTTATCAAACTGGACGTGGCTCTATCAAGATGCGTGCAATTTACACTGAAGAGCAAGGCGACATAGTGATCACTGCGCTGCCTCACCAGTGTTCAGGTGCAAAAGTGCTCGAGCAAATAGCAGCTCAAATGAATGCTAAAAAGCTGCCGATGGTTGCGGATTTACGTGACGAATCTGATCACGAAAATCCAACCCGTATTGTAATTGTTCCACGCTCAAACCGCATTAAAGCTGAGCCATTAATGGCTCACTTATTTGCAACCACAGATTTAGAAAAAAACTACCGTGTAAACCTAAACATGCTTGGCCTTGATGGTCGTCCGCAAGTTAAAGATTTACGTAGTATCTTAACAGAGTGGTTAACTTTCCGCCGCGAAACAGTTCGCCGTCGCTTACAACACCGTTTAGATAAAGTACTCGCACGCTTACATATTTTAGAAGGTTTATTAACGGCCTTTTTAAACATTGATGAAGTCATCGAAATTATCCGTACTGAAGATAAACCAAAGCCTGTTTTAATGGAGCGTTTTGGTTTAACTGATATTCAAGCGGAAGCGATTTTAGAGTTAAAACTACGTCATTTAGCAAAACTTGAAGAGTTCAAGATAAAAGGTGAGCAAGATGAGCTTGCGCTTGAGCGTGACAAGTTAGAGCAAACTCTTGGTTCAGAGCGTCGTATGTCGACCTTGATGAAAAAAGAAATCCAAGAAGCGGCAGAAATGTACGGTGATGAGCGTCGCTCGCCTGTCGTTGAACGTGTCGAAGCTAAAGCACTTAGTGAAAAAGATCTTATCCCTTCAGAGTCAGTCACCGTTGTATTATCTGAAAAAGGCTGGGCTCGTGTCGGTAAAGGTCATGATTTAGATGTTGAAGGACTAAGTTATAAGTCAGGCGACAGCTATAAAGCCTCTGCGCGAGGTAAGAGTAATCAGCCAGCAGTGTTCCTTGACTCAAGTGGTCGTGCTTTTGCGACTGATGCGCATAGCTTACCTTCAGCACGAAGCCAAGGTGAGCCAATGACTGGGCGTTTTAATTTAAGCTCTGGCGCTAACTTTGAGCATGTGGTGATGGCAGAAGATAACCAAGTGTTGTTAATGGCTTCAGATGCGGGTTACGGCTTTATTAGCGACTTTAAAGATCTTGTGAGTAAGAACAAAAACGGTAAAGCGCTGGTTAGCGTACCTAAAGGCGGTGAATTACTCGCGCCAATTAGAGTTACTGATGTAGCGACAGATTACTGTATGGCTATTTCTAACGAAGGCCGAATGTTGTTATTCCCACTGCGCGATCTACCTAAGCTTAGTAAGGGTAAAGGAAATAAGATTATTTCTATTCCTAGTGCGAAAGTACAAGCTCGTGAAGAGTTCGTAAAAGTGCTCGCGGTTGTACCAGAAGGCAGTAGTGTAACCTTACATGCAGGAAAGCGAAAACTGACACTTAAACCAAGTGATCTTGAGCATTACCATGGCGAACGGGGTAGGCGAGGTAACAAGTTACCGCGTGGTCTACAACGGGTAGATGAAGCTGTTATTGAATTTACACAAGTTGATGATAATGAAGAGCCAACTTCAGAAGTAACAGAATAAAAATAAGGCCCGAAAGGGCCTTATTTTTTGCATCAATTCGCTATAACTTTCATTGATGCCGGCTTAGAAAAGTTAAGATAATGACCATTATCAGCTTTTACTTCCATTAATTCCTGATGACTTGTATGCCCGGTAAATTGAGCTGTTCGTCGATAAGAGAGGTTCGGCCAATCTGATAATACAACGGCTACACCGGGGGCTGCTTTTATATAAACTGGGTGTTTATAAATAAAAGAAGGTAGTTTGTAACCAGAGCGTTCATTTGCACTGAGGCAGTACTCACTTTGATCTATTAAGCTCACAATACAACCTAAGGCTTCTTTTGAACTAAAAACGCGCATTGATCTTGGCTTAGAAAAGTCAAGGTAATGGCCATTTTTAGCAAGTACTTTTTTAAGTTTTTCATGTTCAACAGTTCCATTGAACGTAGCTATACGGTTATAAGACAAATTAGTGTAATCAGATAACATGACTTGCAAACCTTGTGGTGCTCTCACATAAATTGGCTTCTTGTGCACAAATGCAGGTAAAGAACTTACTTTTTGCCCATCCTCAAGACAAAACTCCTCATTTGTTTCGATATTAACAATACAGGCTTTTGGCTTGTCAAATGTACTGACTATCGAGGTTGCTAAATTTTGTTTTGCGGGTTTTAAATTTTTAGCTGCTAAGATATTTGAACCACAGTGAATCGAAGCAAAAACAGGATTGGCAGACTGTTCGATATTGATATGAAACTTATTCATTTTATCTGTATTTAATCGATTCTCAGGCAAATTAAAAGTTTTTGTACCTGCTTTTTCAGTGACCACAATTAATTGGCAGCTAGACTTTGCAAAGTTATCTTTATACACCGCACCAGATGAGCCATGAAGCGCAGGATAGATAAAGCTTGAAAGTTGCTTGTTGGGATCATAAAAGCCAATCAGAGTCGTAATGGCAACATCTTGCTTGTAAGGTGTTCTTTGCAAATTACTCTTCGTATTTGTATCTACTACAATATTACTCCACGGTTCCATTTTTTTACTAACAGGATTCCATTTTGTGAAACCTGTCATTGAACTTGGAGAAAAATTAGCTTTGCTTTCAAAAAAACGCTGAATACGATTTAGCTCATATGGAGTGTGTAACGTATATTTATTGAATTCGTAATACATTGGCCCACCACCAGACATTGATCCTTTACCATATTGGTGGCCATTAAAAGACGCAATACACGTTTCCTTATAGCAACGGTCTTTGTAAGTTACTATAGATGAAAAGTTAGGTATAAATTTATCTAAATCCGCATCCCAACCCCAGGTTGAGTTACGTTCATCCGCAGGACGATGCAACACACCATCTACACCACCAGGGTAGTGTCCCATACCATAATTATGGCCAAGTTCATGGCTAAACTCATTTCCTTCAGAGCGGCGCAAGGTGACCATTCCAGCCCCTCCGGATAAACCATGAACAAAAATACCATTACTATATTTACCGATAGCATTATGAGCGGTTAATTGTGCACTACTGAATGGATGTGAAGTGGGACCAGACATTCCTGAAGCGTTAATTCCATAGTTAGCGTTATTAATACCGTGGGAAAATAAGTTCTTTGCGATTTGATGACGCATATCACCGCTATAAACCCCTCCTTTACTCGGATCTGAGTCGGTAAGTAAGTTACCATTTGGCAACATTACTTCAGTAAGGTGAATCGGCTCGAACTTATTAACTGTTAATTTACTGAGCGGGACTTGTTGGAAATACTGTCGATGTAAGTCTGGATCATTTTGAAATGTGAATTTGTCACGATAAGGCGTAAGTAAACCAATATCTATTGTGTTAATGATTAAGTTTGAGCTTCCACCTACAGTAACGTTCTTCAGCTCTCCTTGTTTCTCTTCAAACTGGAAAGAGAGGCGCATATTTGGTTTAACAACAGATGCGGGGACTATAGTTGAAAATGTGTCTTCACTATAACTAATTGGGTTGTCACTATCTTCAAACCCAAAAGGTTTAGTGAAGTTTTCTGGCGAGCGCATATATGTTTGGTAAAGCAGGCTATTATTGTGATCAAGTACGCTTAATATAATTTTTGCATCATTATTCAATTTATCATGTGGCTTAAACATGATCATCGTTCTTCGTTCGGCTACCAAGTGAGGTTGAATGTCGTCTTCAACCCCATTTTGTGATGGCGTAATTGAGTTTTGTGCAAAAAGGACCGTGGCTGGGAAGTTTCCTGTTGTGTCACTATGAAACTCGTTTTGATTAAATGTATTGGTCTGTAAGGCCGATACATTAAAGGAGTGACACAATGCAAATGAGCCAAGTAACGCTATGACTATAGGAGTTTTTTTCATTAGCACTTACCGTTTTTTGTAGTTTATAAATAGGGTAGGGGTATGAAAAAGTTAGCATTTTAAAAGCCATTACTCTTTAAGAGGCTTCATAATTTTTTTTGAGAAAAATCTGTAAATACAAAGAGGCCTCTCACGTTTGTTTGTCGTTTTTATGCTCATTATTTGTAGTGAAATGATGATATATTGCTTAGGCTTACACATGTGCGCTTAAAGCTATGGCTATGGCACTTTTCACGTTATAATGCGCGCTGTTTAGTACGAGGAGAATTCGTTTGTTAGCTTTTTTTCGCATCATTTTCATGGCTTTATTTATAATTTTAAGCTGTGTGTTTGGTTTGCTCTTATGTATTGTTAAGCCATTTCATACCAATAATGTACATATTATTTCAGGTTGGTTTTGCAAGGTAGCTAAAATTTTAGGTGTAAAACTTGAGCTTAAATACCACGATGATCCAAAAAATATAGGCCCTGCTGTGTATGTGGCAAATCATCAAAATAACTATGACCTATTCACTTTACCTGCCATGGTGCCAGAGAACTGCGTAAGCCTAGGTAAAAAAAGCCTTAAATGGATCCCGTTTTTTGGTCAGCTGTATTGGTTATCGGGTAACATATTGATTGACCGTGTAAATCGTTCAAAAGCCGCAGGCACAATTTCTAAATCAGCTGAGAAAATAAAACAAAAAGGTCTATCTGTTTGGATGTTTCCTGAGGGCACACGAAGCTATGGTCGTGGTTTATTACCTTTTAAAACAGGGGCATTTCACACAGCAATGAGTGCTGATGTGCCCGTTGTGCCAGTTTGTATGAGTACAACGCACAAAACTATTAAGCTAAATCGCTGGGATAATGGTACAATTTACCTCGAAATGTTAGCGCCGATTTATCTTGATAAAGACGTATCTGCTCGTGACCATGCTTCACATGTTCATCAGATTATGGCTGCTAAAATAACTGAATTAGATGCTCAAGTGAGAAACAAATAATGGAAAATTGGCGCGAAATTACTGAAGACATCGTTACTTCATTACTTGAAGATGGCTCAGATCCTGAAGTACTTTATGAAGTGGAACACCACTTTGTTAGCGAAAATTTTGAAAAGTTAGAGCAAGCAGCTTTAGCCGCTTTTAAACTAGGCTACGATGTTGAAGAGCCAGCTGAACTTGAGCTAGAAGACGGCGAGAAAGTATGGAGCTTTGACGTGGTTGTTGAGTGTGAGCTTGACGTAGAAGCTATTATGGAAGATGTCGATAAGCTAGAAGCACTTGCTCAGCAAACAGGTGTTGAATACGACGGCTGGGGTACTTACTTTCAGGAATAAACAGCTAGAGAGCTGTCAGCTTTCAGGGATAAAGTTAGCGAGTTGCTACTTTCTAACTTTCCCCTAGAAACTTTCTAACTTCCTCCTTTCTAACTCATACCTATTTCGTATTCGCTAGCCAATCTATAGACATTTGTAATCAATTAGCGATAATAAAAAACTCGATATTTTTATGCGCTAAGCTCACATATGCTTATTACCTTACCCATTGCCGAACTTGTACCAGGGATGTTTGTTGACAGTGTCAGTAAGCAACAAGAGCATGTAAATAGTATTAAGATCAAAACACGTGGTTTAGTGCGTGATAAAACAATTATTCAACGCCTGATCTCTGAGGGGGTTGAAGAGCTACTCATCGACTTTACACAAAGCGATGTTGCACTGCCTAAAAAATACCAACCAAAACCTGAACCAGCTAAACCAAAAGTTGAACAAAAGCCTGCAGCTAATGGATCACCGCAAGGGATCACGGTTCAACAAGAGTTTCTAAAAGCCAGCGTGCATTACGAACAACATAGCCGAAAACTGCAAAGTTTCTACTCTGATATTACATCGGGTTTGAAAATGAATGTATCGGTGCTTGATGATATCGCCGTTGATATAGTCAGCTCGGTATTTCGTAATCACAATGCATTAACTATTTTAACTCGCCTCAAAGATAAGCATATTTATAACTGGCGGCACATGATCAACACCGCGATTTTGGTGAGTGTGTTTGCCAAGTATTTAGGCTACAAAGAAAAGACAATTAAAGAGCTGGCAATGGGTGCATTGATGCACGATATCGGTCAAGCGAAAATGCCACAAGGTGTACTATCTAAACCAAGCGCTTTGAATGACAATGAAATGCAAGTTGTTAAAAAGCATGTGGCACAGAGCCTTGGCTTAGTAAAAGGTGAAAAGGGCATTACACCATTAATGCTCGATATGATAGTAAATCACCATGAGCGTTTAGATGGTACAGGTTACCCACGTGGTATTGCTGCTGAAAAGCTTAGTCGCGCAGCACGAATGATGGCCATTGTTGATGTTTATGATGCGATGACTGCAGATAGACCTCATCAAATGGGTGAAGAGCCAATCTCAGCTCTGCGTTATTTACTTGCTAATAAACAATTGTTTGATTCTGAATTAGTACAACGTTTTATTAAATGCTTGGGTGTGCATCCAGTTGGCACAATCGTTAAGTTAAACAATGAGCGCTTAGCGCTAGTTATGGAAGGTAACCACGAAAATCCTATTAAGCCAAAGATAAAGGTTTTCTATAATGCTAAGCACAAGCACCATATTACAGCTAAAGATGTCGATCTAAGCGTAGAAAAAGAACTAAAAATTATGGCTAGCATCAAACCATTAGATTATCAGCTTAATTTGGCTCGTTTGTTAAAAGAGCATCTGCTTGTTTAGACTTAATACAGCGTTTTTTGGCGCTGCGTTTTGCTGATATAAATGCACCACTAAAACAACTTGTCATTAATACCAACCAAAGCAAAGAGCCTTTTTCCACATGTAAGGCCACGCAACAGAATAGAAGCGATAAAACAGCACTCAGCATAGCACCTAGCCAATAGTGATTAACTGGGTTATCGCAATCACCTGCTTTAGTACAAGCGCAATAGTTTGCTTTACAAAAATAATGAACGCTGACACCGCATAATATCAGTGCTGCAATAATCAATGCGATTTCCATACTCAAGCTCTACAGAAAAACCTTTATTTTTAGTCTAATAGGACGTGAAATAGATGTCAATGCAAATGATAACTACTATCACTTGGTGTTTTTGTAATCAGACCTCTGATGAGTTTTAATAAGTTGTTATCTTGTTGTTAAAATGTCGGTTTTTTACCTAATTATAACGAAAAATTACAGTTTTTTGATCTTAATTAAGGTAATGTTCGAAAGTTTGTAATTATTAGAATAAAACATCTAATACCAACATACAGCGCTAATCTTTTATGCTTAACTAATAGGTTGCCCTCGTTGTTGGATTAGCTTTCGCACAAGTTTGCAAGAGGACACAGATTTATGAAGTTCACTAAAACACTTATTGCAGCATCACTTGCTGTTGTTTCTGCTGACAGCTTTGCTGCAGCTTTCCAATTAGCTGAGCAAAACGTATCAGGTTTAGGTCGTGCATACGCTGGTGAAGCAGCTGTTGCTGATGACGCGTCTGTTGTTGCTCGTAACCCTGCACTTATGTCTTTATTCAAAGACAAGCAAATTTCAGTTGCAGGTATTGCGGTAATTCCAGATGTAAGCTTAAAAGGTGAAAGTGCTGCGTACGGCTTAGATAAAAGCTCTATCGATGATGATAGTATCGCTCCATCTGCATTTATACCTGCAGGATACTTCACTATGCCTTTAAACGACAAAGTGTCTTTAGGCTTTGGTGCTTTTTCAAACTTCGGTCTTTCAACTGAATTTAAAGACGATTACGCAGCGGGTTCTATCGCAGGTGAAACTGAAATCGTTACAATTAACATGAATGCAAGCGCTTCATACAAAATTAATGAACAGTTCAGTCTAGGCCTTGGCTTAAACTATGTTTATGCAGATGCTAAAGTTGTTCGTAATGCAGGTACTAACCCGTTTGGTTTACCAGCTAGCACGCAAATCGCTCACCTTGAAGGTGACGACTACGGCTTTGGTTGGAATATTGGTGCAATGTATCAGTTAGACGAAAACAGTCGTTTTGGTTTTAACTACCGTAGCGAAACTGATATCGACTTTGAAGGTGAGTACTCAAACCAACTTCCAGCAGCTGTTGGCGGCTTAGCGGGTACTGTAGTACCTGGTGAGTTAAAATTAACTTTACCAGCAATTGCTGAGTTCTCAGGTTCACACCAAATTGATAAGAAGCTTGGTGTACATTACAGCATCTTATGGACTGGTTGGGACAGCTTCCAAAAGTTAGAAGCTTATACACCAAGCCAAGAAACGCCAGTATTCTCTAAAGCAGAGAACTTCTCTGATTCAATGCGTTACTCTATTGGTACTGACTACCAATACAGCGATGCACTTTTACTTCGTGCAGGTATTGCCTACGATGAGTCGCCAGCAGACCAATCACACCTTTCAATCTCTATCCCTGATACAGATCGTTTTTGGTTCTCATTTGGTGGTAACTACGCATTTAGTGAAAACTCAAATGTTGATTTAGGTGTAAGTATCCTTCGTGGTAAAACACAGAACTTCTCAGAAAAAGACAGCTTAGCGGCTTCTTTAGGCCAAGATGTTTCATGGGAATATGAATCAAAAGGTCACGCAGTACTAGTTGGTGCTCAGTACAACTACAAATTTTAATTGTGACGCGACGTAAAGTCGCTGCTACAGAGCATTAAAAAGCCGCGCTATAACAATGTCATAGCGCGGCTTTTTTGTAAGCGTGATTTTATATCACGCTTAATTACTTGTAAGTTATAGACTTTCGATTTTCGCTTTTTGCGCTAATAGTTTGTCTTTCGCATCTGTAAATTCAGCCAGTTTAGCATGCTCTTTAGCAAGCACTGCTTCTGGTGCGTTATTTACGAACTTCTCGTTAGCTAACTTGTTTTGAACTTGTGCTAAGCCTTTTTCTGCTTTTTCAAGCTGCTTCGCGATACGAGCAAGTTCAGCTTCAACATCGATTAAGCCAGCCATTGGGATCATGATCTCAAGGTTGCCAACATACGAAGTTGCACACGCTGGTGCATCGTCTTTGTTATCAAGTAGCGTGAACTCCTCAAGCTTAGCAAGAGAAGCTAAGAATGCTTCGTTTTCCGTTAAGCGGCGCTTGTCTTCATCAGACGCGTTAGCAAGCAATACAGATAGAGGCTTACTTGGGCTGATATCCATTTCACCACGGATGTTACGAATAGCAAGAATGAATTGCTTAACCCACTCTAGGTCAGCCATCGCTTGGCTATCAACATTTGCTTCATTGTAAAGAGGGAAACCTTGAACCATGATGCTAGTGTTGGCAGTTTCGATACCTGCAAGTGGCGCAACACGTTGCCAAATCGTTTCAGTGATGTAAGGCATTAACGGGTGCATCAAGCGTAGTAGGCTTTCTAATACTGTGATTAAGGTATGACGAGTACCACGTTGTTGTGCTTCGTTACCTTTAAACAATACTGGTTTAGTAAGCTCTAGGTACCAGTCACAGAATTGGTTCCACGTGAACTCATAAATGGTGTTTGCTGCTAGATCAAAACGGTAGTTTTCTAGATGCTCAGTATAGGTTTTAACAGTTGCTTCAAATTGGCCTAAAATCCAACGATCAGCTAGTGAGTACTGTTTTTCAGCATCTGTAGCGAAGCCACAGTCTTGCTCTTCTGTATTCATTAATACGTAACGGCTCGCGTTCCATAGTTTGTTACAGAAGTTACGGTAACCTTCAAGACGATTCATATCCCAGTTGATATCACGACCCGTTGAAGCCATTGCCGCAAGGGTGAAACGCAGTGCGTCTGTACCGTGTGCTTCAATACCATTTTCGAATGTTTTACGGGTATTTTTCTCAATCTTCTTCGCTAGTTGTGGCTGCATCATGTTACCAGTGCGCTTTTCAACGAGGCTTTCAAGGTCGATACCGTCAATCATATCGATAGGATCAAGTACGTTACCTTTCGACTTAGACATCTTATCGCCGTTTTCATCACGGATAAGGCCAGTTACGTAAACGGTTTTAAATGGTACTTGTGGCTTGCCGTCTTCATCTTTGATGAAGTGCATGGTCATCATGATCATACGAGCAACCCAGAAGAAGATGATGTCGAAACCTGTTACCAATACGTCAGACGGGTGGAAAGTTTTTAAATCATCAGTGTTTGCCGGCCAGCCTTGCGTTGAGAAAGTCCAAAGCGCAGATGAGAACCAAGTATCTAAAACGTCTTCGTCTTGTTTAAGTGCAACATCATCAGCAAGGTTGTTATCGCGGCGTACTTCAGCTTCGTCACGACCAACGTATACGTTACCTTCGTTGTCGTACCAAGCAGGAATGCGGTGACCCCACCAAAGCTGACGTGAAATACACCAATCTTGTACGTCGTTCATCCACGAAAAGTACATGTTCTCGTATTGTTGAGGTACAAATTTAATATCGCCATTTTTAACTGCTTCTTTCGCAGGCTCTGCTAGAGGTGCTACGCGAACATACCATTGGTCTGTAAGAAGTGGCTCAATTACTACGCCAGAACGGTCACCGTAAGGTACCGTTAGGCTGTGATCTTCGATTTTTTCTAGTAGGCCAAGTTCTTCAAATTCAGCAACGATTGCTTTGCGAGCATCAAAGCGGTCAAGGCCGTGTAAACGCTCTGGAATTGGCGCATCTAACTCAAGCTCTTTACCGTCGAATGTGTAGCTTTCGCCTTCGCTTAATACAGCAGCATCTTTATTGAAGATGTTGATCATTGGTAGTTGGTGACGTTTACCCACTTCGTTATCGTTAAAGTCGTGGGCAGGCGTGATTTTCACACAACCTGTGCCTTTTTCCATGTCTGCATGCTCATCGGCAACAATTGGAATACGACGGTTTACGATAGGCAGTAAAATTTCTTTTCCGATTAGGTCTTGGTAACGCTCATCATCAGGGTTAACAGCAACACCTGAATCACCAAGCATTGTTTCAGGACGTGTTGTCGCAACAATGATGTAGTCTTTACCATCTTTGGTTTTTACGCCATCAGCAAGTGGGTAACGTAGGTTCCACATGTGACCTTGTTTGTCTTTGTTTTCAACTTCAAGATCAGAAATCGCTGTGTGTAGTTTAGGATCCCAGTTAACTAGGCGCTTACCACGGTAGATTAAATCTTCTTTGTGAAGACGTACAAATACTTCCTTTACGGCTTCAGAAAGGCCTTCATCCATAGTGAAACGCTCACGGTCCCAATCTACAGAAGCGCCTAAACGACGTAATTGTTTAGTGATCGTGCCGCCAGAGTGGTTTTTCCATTCCCAGATTTTATCGATAAATGCTTCACGGCCTAGGTCGTGACGTGTTTTACCTTCTTCAGCAGCAAGCTTACGCTCAACAAGCATTTGTGTTGCGATACCCGCGTGGTCAGTACCTACTTGCCATAATGTGTTGTTGCCTTGCATACGCTTTAAGCGCGTTAGCGTATCCATGATGGTATCTTGGAACGCGTGGCCCATGTGTAAGCTACCCGTGACGTTTGGTGGCGGGATCATAATTGAGTATGCGTCACCTTGGCCAGACGGTTTAAAGTAGCCATTTTCTTCCCAGCCTTGGTATAAAGACTGTTCAATATCTTGCGGATTATAGGTTTTATCCATTACACAGAACCTTAAATAAATGCTTAAATGTCAATTTCTTGCGTTGCAATATGGGCGCCCAGTTGGCGAAGCTTTTTAAACCGCTCACGGGCGGCTTGTTTAGCATTTGGCTCAACGGGTACGAAATCATAAACCTGCTGAAAACGACGGATAAAATCCGGTAGGTGTTCAGCTAAGTTGATTAATATTTTTCTGTTGCCGACAGGTGGAGTCATACCAATCTCAACCGGAGCGCCACCTTTAGGGCCTTCACCTTGTAAGTTGTGAGGTACGAAACTATCTGGTTCAAATGACCAAATAATGTCGTCGATTGTGTGGGCCGTGTCGGCGTTATCGGCGTAAATAAATACGCGATGACCTAGACGATACTGATCTGCAGCAATTTTGGCTGCAAGATCGAAAACAGCGTCTGCCGTTTGGTGGACACTATCATCTTGTTTTAGAACGTAAAATTGTGCGTTCATATTCATAGTGACTTTCGTCCCCACAGATACACAGATCAAAGCAGGGATTTTGACATAGAACGCGAATTGCTTCAATTAATAAGGCGCCATTTGGCGCCTTATTTAGGGTTAGTTTTAAGCTTTCGACAAGGCTTAATCGTGACTTGCTTCACTTATGCCCGCACGGTTTAACAAATACTGGGTTAACATAGGAACCGGACGACCAGTTGCACCTTTGTTTTTACCGCCGCTGCGCCATGCTGTACCTGCGATATCTAAATGCGCCCAGTTGTATTTTTTGGTGAATTTAGATAAGAAGCATGCTGCTGTAATCGTACCTGCAGCACGACCACCTAAGTTGGTAAAATCAGCGAATGGGCTTTCAAGTTGCTCTTGATAGTCATCCCATAGCGGAAGCTGCCATGCGCGGTCGCCACTTTGCTCAGACGCTTTAAGTAGGTCATGGGCAAGTGGGTTATGGTTAGATAGTAAGCCCGTTGCATGTGAACCCAGAGCAATAATACACGCACCCGTAAGTGTTGCTACGTCGACAACAGTATCTGGTTCGAAACGCTCAACATAAGTTAGGGCATCACACAGCACTAAACGACCTTCAGCATCAGTGTTTAACACTTCAACTGTTTGACCTGACATCGTTGTTAAAATATCACCAGGGCGATAAGCATTTGACCCTGGCATGTTTTCACAACCGGCTAAAACACCGACAACGTTGATAGGTAATTGCATTTGTACCAATGCGCGCATAGTACCAATAACACCCGCTGCACCACCCATATCGTATTTCATTTCATCCATGGCTTCGCCAGGCTTGATTGAAATACCGCCTGAGTCAAAGGTTAAGCCTTTACCTACTAATACGATAGGTGATTGGTCTTTGTCGCCACCTTGATAGTTGATTACTGACATAACTGATTCATTAGCACTACCACGACCTACCGCTAAGTATGAATTCATGCCAAGCTCAGCCATTTTTTCTTCACCAATAATATCAACGCTTACATTATCGAAGTTATTAGCAAGCTCTTGTGCTTGTTCTCCTAAATACGCAGGGTTACAGATATTTGGTGGCATGTTGGCAACGTCTTTACATAATTTGCTACCTGCAGCGATTGCTAAGCCATGCTCAATGGCGCTTTCGCCAATTGTTAACTCGCGGCGTGTTGGCACGTTGAAAACAATTTTACGAAGTGGGCGACGCGGATCGCTCTTTTTGCTTTTCAGTTGGTTGAAGGTGTATAAGCAGTCTTGAGTTGTTTCAACTGCTTGGCGCACTTTCCAGTAGGTGTCGCGGCTTTTAACGTGTTGCTCTGTTAAAAAGCATACTGCTTCCATTGAACCGGTTTCGTTTAGCGTGTTAATCGTTTTTGAGATGATTTGTTTATATTGTTTGTCATCAAGCTCACGCTCTTTACCACAACCGACTAACAACACACGCTCACTCAGTACATTTGGTACATGATGTAATAGCAATACTTGGCCTGGTTTACCTTCAAGGTCACCGCGGCGTAGCAAATTTGAGATATAACCGTCACTGATTTTATCTAATTGTTCACCAATGGGGGATAAACGACGTGGCTCATAAACGCCTACTACAATACATGCGCTACGTTGCTTTTCTGGACTACCACTTTTTACGCTAAATTCCATTGTTACTCCTGATATTGAGTCGTATAACCTTAGTTTATAAGGGTAAGAAATTCTTTTTCGAGTCCTTTCTTACATTTTTTAGTTTAATAGCACTAATCTTAGTACATAAACTATGACTCTATTTATGTGTTTTTGAACTTTATCTTAATGTGAATATCAATATCACATAATAGACGCCATCTGCACCATTTATGCAAGATTATATGTTCTTGCTAGGTATGATATTTAACTTTGATGGCATATAATAAAGTGAGTAAAATAACTAGTTTACTCAAAATTCCTTACTATTCCAGTGAAACTCGATGTTTAACAGGGGCGAGCATTGCTAATTTTTCGTTATTTGACCACTGAAGTCTTCAAGTCGCAGGTCGCCGTATTTTTAACTTTGATGACTATTTTTGTGTCTCAAAAGTTTGTCGTTATCTTAGGAGACGCCTCTGAAGGGGGTCTTCCAGCTAAACTTGTGCTTTCGATGATTGCACTAAAACTTCCTCAACTAGCTTCTCTTATACTGCCTTTGAGTATCTTCTTGGGTATTATTTTGGCGTACAGTCGCATTTATGCTGACAGCGAAATGACTGTTTTCAAAGCCTGCGGTGTTAGTGAGTGGTATGTGGTTCGTGTCACACTTATCTCAAGTACTGCGATGGCTGTTTTAGCTGGGGCGCTGACACTTTATGTTGCGCCATGGGCCAGTGAACAAGAATATCAATTAAAAGAGCAAGCAAAAGCGGATGCTGGCTTATCGGCACTTCGTGCAGGACGTTTTCAGCAAACTGGAAACGAAAAAGCGGTTGTTTTTATTCACAACATCGAAAATAGCGGAAAAGAGCTACACAAAGTATTTGTTGCTCAGCTACCCGATCGTGAAAAAGGTGACTTAGCACGTTTGGTGTATGCAGAACGTGGTGTGGTGATTGAGCAAGAAAACGGTGAACAGCAACTTGTTCTTAACGATGGTAAGCGCTACGAAACAGATGGCGAGTCTGCTGCGTTAAACTTAACAGAGTTCGATGGTTACAGTGTGCAAATTCAAGATCAAGAAATTGAACATCAGCGCCGTAAGTTAGAAGCTATTTCAACGCTTGATTTATTCAAAATGAAAACCTCTGAAGCCATTGCACAGTGGCAGTGGCGTTTAGCTATCCCGCTTTCAATTCCATTATTAACCTTATTAGCAGTACCGCTAAGTGTGGTGAATCCGCGCCAAGGTAAATTCGCTAAATTGGTGCCCGCAATCAGCTTGTATTTAGGGTATTTCATTTTACTGAATGCCGCTAAATTTGCAGTTGAAGATGGCAAAATCCCACCTTCAATTGGCTTGTGGTGGATCCATTTATCAGCTTTGTTTATTGGTGGTTTCTTGATTATTAAAGGTCGTCCGCTCGGCGCATGGTTAAGGTCAATTGTGACTAAGAGGGAGCTAAGCATATGATGAAAACTCTCGACTGGTATTTAGGCCGCAGCATTATTCAAACAACCGGTTTTGCTTTAATGGTACTGGTGGGTATTAGTACCCTGATTAAGTTTATTGAGCAGTTAAAATCGGTTGGTCGTGGTAGCTATGATATTGCAACCGCGCTGATCTACACCATATACAGCATGCCGGGTGATTTGGTTATTTTCTTTCCTATGGCTGCACTGATTGGCGGATTGACCGGTCTTGGCGCTTTAGCATCCAACAGTGAGTTGGTGGTAATGCAAGCCGCGGGTATGTCACGTCTGCAAATTATTACTTCAGTTATGAAAACCGCTATGTTTATGGCGATTTGTATGATGGCGCTTGGTGAATGGGGCGCCCCTGAAGCACAGCTCAAGGCAAAAGAAATACGCAATCAAGCAATTTATGGTGGTGATGTTTTTAATGCCAAGCAAGGTGTGTGGGCAAAAGATGGCAGCAATTTTATTAATATCGAAGATGTCGACCAGCAAGGTACGTTACGTGGCGTGCATATGTATCACTTTGATAAGTCGTTGCAACTTACTCAGATCACAAAGGCTGAAGAGGCATTAAATCGTAAAGATGGCTGGTTACTTCGTGATGTGAATAAGGTGGTGATCACACCTGAGCAGATCAGTACTGAACAGCACAAGGAAGAGTTTTACGACTCGCAGCTGACCGCTGAAAAGTTAGGAGTTGTATCAGTGAAGCCCGAGGCGCTTTCGTTTACTGGGCTTTGGTCATATTTAGGTTATTTGCAGCAAAATGAGCAAGACACCAGCACTTATGAGTTAGCTTTATGGCGTAAGGTTATGCAACCGGTATCTATAGCCGTTATGTTGTTAGTTGCCTTATCGTTTATATTCGGCCCGCTTCGCACAGTAACCATGGGTGCACGTATCATCATGGGTGTAATAACAGGTATTACTTTCCACTTAACCAATGAAATTTTTGGTCCTGTGGTGATGGTTTATCAAATTCCAGCTGTGGTTGGTGCTGTGTTACCAAGCTTACTGTTTATAGGGTTTGCTACTTATCTATTGAATAAACGAGTGTAATGCTCGTTTAAAATGCACAAAAAAGCGTGGTTTGTTGCCACGCTTTTTTTGTACTTGATGTGTTGCTTAATCACTTAATCAAGTGAGCGATAAATACGTTTATTTTCTTCTTTGGTGAGGGTGATCACTTCAGTTTTTGCGATGTAATCTTGCAATGCGCGCTTATTTTTAAAATCGACCAACACCACTAAATTACCTAAACCTAATAGCGCAGTAATGGCTCTAAGTGCACCTTGTTGCCAGCTAATTAATTTACCATCGAGGGTTTGCACCTTTAAACGCCATGCCCGCATACCAATTGTTTGGCCACTCTTAGCCCAAAAGTAGCTAAAGAAACTAATACTCACTATTACCAATAATGCACTTCGAATGCCATACAGTAATGGCGAGTTTTGAATGAAAGCAGATACATCCTCAGCGTCACCAATGCTTAGTAAGTCTAAAGAAATTAGCCCTTGAACAGCTAATAAATACAGTACGGTAGTCAGCATCGCAAAGGCAATGATAACCAAGGTATCGTAGATTAAAGAGGCAAAGCGGCGCCAGAAACCGGCACGTGGAAACTCAGCTGACATAAACAATCTCATCCAATTAAATTGCGCAGTAGTTTAGCAAAGTCCCGAGCAAACAAGAAATACTTAACGGCCGTTTAGCAAGTCGACAAACAGGTCTGACCTGCTATAGTTGAGAAAATAATAAAAAATGAGCACACAATTATGGCAGTTTCTCAAAGCGAAACCCATCAGGTATTTAATCAACCCAAACCACTTGAAAACTACAATGCCTACGAGGCTGATACCGTATTACAGTATTGGCAAAACCGTTTTGCAGGGCAGTGGGGAACTGTGCATTTAGCTGCGTTTGGGGAGCAAGTGGGTGGCGTATTACTGCAAGCTGGTTTTTTAGCAAACAAACACTTACCAGAATTAACGACTCACAGTCGGTTTGGCGAACGCATAGACCAAGTTGACTATCATCCAAGCTATCATGAGCTGATGCAGCATGCCATAGAGCAAGGGCACTGCGCATTGCCTTGGCAGCAACAAAAAGCCGGGAGTCATGTTGTAAGAGCGGTGATGGCAGTGCTGCACAATCATGCAGATCCGGGCTCCGGCTGTCCATTAACCATGACTTTTGCCAGTGTGCCAGCTATTGCCAGCCAAGAAAATATCGCAGCTATGTGGCTACCGAAAATAATGGCAAATCATTACAACCCAGATAATAAGCCTTGGTCTGAAAAAAAGGGTGTCACCATAGGTATGGCGATGACCGAAAAACAAGGCGGCTCTGATGTTCGAGCCAATACCACTAAAGCCGCAGCTATTAATGAAAGTGGCGCAGGGCAATTATATGCTTTAACTGGGCACAAATGGTTTTGCTCAGCGCCCATGAGTGACGCATTTTTAGTACTCGCTAACACTGATGAAAACCAATTATCCTGCTTCTTAGTGCCGCGTTGGCTCGAAACGGGTGAGAAAAATGCCATGTATATTCAGCGTTTAAAAAATAAGTTAGGTAATCAATCGAATGCGAGCTCTGAAATAGAGTTCAGAGGCGCGCATGGCTGGTTGCTAGGAGAGCCAGGGCGAGGCATTGCAACTATTATTCAAATGGTCGCTTTGACTCGTTATGATTGTATGCTTGGTTCAAGTTCGTTGATGTTGCAAGCTGTGAAAGAAGCGATATGGCACACTTCAGGGCGAAGTGTATTTGGTAAAAACCTGCACCAGCAGCCACTAATGCTTAATGTACTGGCAGATTTAGCTATCGAGGCTGAAGCTGCACTTGCTATTTCCATGCGTATTGCACATGCTCTTGATAATCAAGGTAATAGCAATGAAGTTGCATTAGTACGCAGTGCCACTGCAATAGGTAAATACTGGATCTGTAAGCGTGCGGTGCAGCAGACCTATGAGGCTATGGAATGTATTGGTGGCGTGGGTTATGTGCAAGACAACATTATCAGTCGACTTTATAAAGAAGCACCTGTTAACTCAATTTGGGAAGGTTCTGGTAATGTTCAGTGCCTTGATCTTTTGCGTGTATTTAATCGTGAGCCTGAATCTCTGAAGGTGCTTATGAATGAGCTTGAAAAGGCACGCAGTTTGAGCCTCGACTACGCGACAAAGTTAGATGAACTACAACGAATGCTCACTGATGCCGCGAATCTCGAAATGCATGCTCGACGCATAATTGAAAGGCTTGCGCTACTTTGGCAAGCATCAACGCTATTACAATTTGGCGAGCCACTTACTGCAGACGCGTTTGTGAAGAGTCGTCTAAATGAAGTGAGTTTTAGCCAGTACGGCTGTCTTAGTCATGACATCGATTGTCAGGCTATTGTTTCACGAATGATGCCAAAACTCTAAAGTTAACAACTTGTTTAATTATTGTGCGGTTGAGTAGTGGCACCGCATAAAACGCTTGCTGCCTTACCTATTCTTTGTATAATGCTTGGCATAGAGACAAAAGCAGTTTAAAAAAGCTTTTGCTCTAAAGTGGTTTTTCTTTATCTTCTCGTGTTTAGAAGGTTAAAGAAAAATGAAGCCAGTATGATGGAATTGGTAGACATGACGGATTCAAAATCCGTTGCCTTCGGGCGTGGCGGTTCAAGTCCGCCTACTGGTACCACTTTTTAACCCTAGCCAATCGGTTAGGGTTTTTTTATGCCTGAAAGCTATCAGCTATCAGCTATCAGCTATCAGCTATCAGCTATCAGCCGAGTGATCGCCTATCGCCTAGTACCCAGAACCTAGGACCCAGAGCTTATAACTCAAATTTAAGTACCAACTCCACCACTATTAAAGCAACTTTTGTTCTATTTATAACCGACCAAGTTCAAACTATGTTTGATCTACAAATAACCATGAAAAATGTGTGCTTATTTGCTTGGAAAGTAACCGTTTAAGACTAGAGTACGATGGTGTTTGCATGCGTCTTATAATACAATTTGTTTTCTAAACTATAAGTGAGGTCAATCACTTAGTGCACAATATCGGGTAAGGTAACTTAGCGTGGGTACATACGACTTAAAGCGTATAGTTGAAAGTATTTCAAATTTAAAAAGTGAAAACTTTTATAATGCAATATGCCTGTCTTTATCGGAAGTGCTTGGTGCTTCTCATGTTTTTTTAGCTCAAGTTGATGAGTCGACTTTGCATGCGACAACCATCGCTTTGGCTGAGCATGACGAAATTGTAGAAAACATCAGCTACGATATCCGCTGTACGCCATGCAACGATGTAAGGTGTGGTAGTATCTCAAGTTACAGCTCTGGAGTTCAGCAGCTATTCCCTAACGATCAGTTACTTGTTGATATGGGCATAGAAGCCTATGTGGGTGTGCCTTTACAAAGTATATCTGGCAAAACAGATACTATTCTTGTCGCACTATTTCAGCATGAAATAAACGATGCGATGCAAATAGAGTCTTTCTTCTCGTTATTTACAGGTCTTATTCAGCGAGAAATCGAAAAAGACCGCTTTATTGCTAAACTTGATTTTGCAAATCAACTTATCGAGCAAAGCCACGAAGCGATTTTTATTTGCGACCATAATGTACATATTACTTATGCAAATACGGCATTTACTGAAATGACCGGTTACTCGCTGAGTGAAGTATTAGGGCAAAACCCAAAAATTTTAAGCTCAAACAAGTATGATCCACATTTTTACAAAGCGATGTGGCATCAAATTAATACAGAGGGTAAGTGGTCTGGTGAAATAACGAATAAAACCAAACAAGGTAAGCTGTATACGCAATTTTTATCTATTACCAAAATGCAAAATAATGGTGAAGATTGCTATGTTGCGTTTATTTTGGATATCACCGAGAAAAAAGAAGCTGAACAGAAAATTTATTTTCACGCAAACCATGACCAACTCACCGGTTTAACCAATCGTTTTTACTTTAAAGAGTATTTATGCAAGCTAATATCGTCTTTGTCTTACCAAGATGATGCGAATACTAACTTAGCAGTGATCTACTTCGATGTTGATAAGTTTCAAGACATCAACACAGTCTACGGCTTAACGTTTGGCGATAAGGTACTATGCGAGCTGTCAAAACGGCTTAATGGCAGTTTTAAAGAGTGTGCTTTTTCGCGTATTGATGGTGATAGCTTTGCCATCTTACAAACTTATCAGCACGTTAGTGAACTTGAGCATGTTTGCAAACAAATTACCGCGTTACTTGTTGAACCTTTTTCGATTGGTGGTATTAGTCAGCAGGTTTCAGTTACGCTGGGAATGAGTCAATTTGAGCAAACTGAAACGGCTACTTCAAATTATAAAATTGAAAAGGTTGCCCGTCGTTTAATACGCCAAGCTGAACTTGCCACCTTAAATGCCAAGCAAACAGGTGATGAGTACCTGTTTTTCTGTAAAGAGATGGATAACAAGGTCAAAAAACACAATTTGTTAGTAGAACAGCTTACCCAAGCTGTGAAAAACAATGATATTGAAGTGTATTTTCAACCTATTATCGATATTGAAAATAACACAGTTGCTAAATTCGAAAGTTTAGTACGCTGGAATAATCAAGGCCAATGGCTATCACCTGCTGAGTTTATTCCTTTGGCTGAAGAGTCTCGGGTGATTATTCCACTCGGTGAACTCGTGTTGACTAAAACTTGTCAGCAAGTGAAAGAGTTAGAAGCAAAAGGTTATGAAAACGTTGTTTTTAACGTAAACCGTTCTTTATTTGAGTTTACTGAGTATAACCCTGAGCGTAATACATGGCTTGAGGTTATTAAAAGCCAAGGGGTTAAACCATCCCAAATTTCATTTGAATTAACCGAAAGTGTTTTAGCTCCAGAAAACACCAATCATCTAGATGTGTTAAGGCAGTTGAAGCAAGCAGGGTGTTTAATTTCATTAGATGATTTTGGTACGGGTTATTCGTCTCTTAGCTACTTACGCCGTTTTCCTGTCGATGTACTTAAGCTAGATAAGTCTTTTATAGATGAAGTACATGTTGATTCAGGTGACGAAGCGCTGGTCAAATCAATTATTCAAATGAGTCGTGTTCTGGGTATTAAAGTTGTTGCTGAAGGGGTTGAAGAACGCGAACAATTGGCTGTACTAACAGAAGCTGGCTGTGACTATATCCAAGGCTATTACTTTTCAAAGCCATTGCCAGCAAGCGATATACTGCCATTTTTAACGCAATTTCCTCGAGCGCAGTAGGTAATTAAGGTATGATTTTGATATCAACCTGCTAGTAAAAGCTTACTATGTCAAAATCAACTGCGAAACAAAATATAAAGACGATAGTTTCAGCTATTAAGGCTGAAGAGCAGTCGCTAAGAGCGCTTTATCCTATACTTAATCAGCAAAATACGATTGCTATGGCTATTCTACTCGTGTCGTTATGTTCACTGTTCGGCGTTGCGACACTCTATTATTTAGCTATTATTCCTGCATGGCTGTGTATCATTTTGGCTGCTTTTATTACCTCGATATCGCATGAACTTGAACATGATCTGATCCATAAGCAGTATTTTAGTAATCGTCCTTTTACACATAACCTGATGATGCTAACCGTGTGGCTAATGCGGCCAAATACGGTTAACCCTTGGTATCGCAGAAAAATTCACTTACATCACCATAAAGTATCCGGCACCTCGCAAGATTTAGAGGAGCGCTTAGTGGGCAATGGCATAAAATCACCATTTTTGAGGGTGTTGGTTATCACTGATGGCTTGCTAGGTTTATTAATTAATACCAAGCGATTTAATAAAGAAATTAGTGGCTTTAAGTTTTTACGAGTTTTTAATGCTGGCTTTCCTGTTGCAACAGCGTATTTTGCGACTCTTTATGGGGTAATTGCTTACTATGCTCTGCAATTTGTGCAGCCATTTACATTACCCGCTTGGGGAGTAGAGTTACTTACTGGGGCTGAATTCTTAATGGTGGTACTTATCGTGCCTAATATCATTCGCTCAACGTCTCTTAACTTGGTGACATCTTCAATGCATTATTATGGTGGTGTAAATAATTTGTTAGAGCAAACGCATGTGATCACCAGTCGCTGGTTTTTACCGTTTCAATTATTTTGTTTTGATTTTGGTCGTACACACACAATCCACCATTTTGTACCGAATCAGCCCTTTTACATTAGGCAATTGATCAGTAAAAAAATACATCCTATTATGGCCCAGCATGGGGTACGTTTTAATGACTTACAAAGCTTAAAACATGCCAATCACTACCCAGTAAAAGAGCAGTCATCTCAACAAGGAATTTAATATGAAGGTAACAGGTCGTTGTCATTGTGGTGAGGTAACTTACAATGCAGAAGTTGATGAAAATAAAGTGATTAACTGTCACTGTACAGATTGCCAAATTATCTCGGGTGCGCCTTTTCGCACTGTTGTGGTGTCTGTGCCAGATGGGGTTACTTTTACAGGTGCTGAGCCAAAAGAATATATAAAAATAGCCGAAAGTGGTAATCAGCGTGCGCAAGGCTTTTGTGGTAACTGTGGTACAGCCTTGTACGCGACTTCTGTAGGTGCAGGTGAGCGTATTTATGGCTTACGTATTGGCGCTGTAGAGCAAGCTGATGAGCTTATCCCTAAAGCGCATATTTGGTATCGTTCACATAAGCCTTGGCTCGATAACCTAAGTGATATGAGTATCTTTGAAACCGCACCTAATTAGCTGCCCCTTTTTGTTGTTGGCCGATACTTAGATTTCGGCCACTTAAATAACCAAACAAAGCACACAGTAGACTTGATGCAATACACAGCCAAAGTGCTCCTTCCCAATTATTAAAATAACTATGTAAGGCACCCGCAATAATAGGGCCGGTTGCAGCCAATAAATATCCGATACATTGTGCCATGCCCGACAAAGCTGCGGCTTGCATTGAGTCTTGAGTTCGCAGGCTTACGAATGATAAACCTAGAATAAAACATGCGCCTGAACAAAAACCTAGAGTGATTGACCAAAACATCGCGAAACTAGGTGCAACTAATAACCCAAGTGAACAAAGCGCCCCAAGTAACGCAAGGCTTAAAGTTAAAATACGTTGATCTTTTAATTTGGCAAGTAACGGAATAAGCACTATCCCTGGCAGGGCGGAGGCAACTTGAAAGGCGCCTTGTAAAGCACCAGCATGCTGCGCACTATGACCACCCTCTATTAAAATGCTGGGCAGCCAACCTAGCATGATATAAGTGAAAAATGAGTTAAAGCCGAGCAGTGAAGTGATTTGCCAAGCAAGTGCTGAGTGCCAAATTTTGCTTTGTGTACTACTTGGCACAGATGATTTTTTTGGCATGGTATGTTGCTTAAGTTGTGGTAACCACACAACAGTAGCCAGTACAACTAATAGGGCATAACTGGCAAGGGCTAATTGCCAGCCAAGTTCTTTATATTCTGCCAGCGGAATGATTATTGCTGAATAGCTTCCGCCAAATATCCCCATTGCCAAAACATAACTAGACGTCATAACAGCCACTTTATGGGGAAAGTCCCGTTTTATCAGGCTTGGCAATAACACATTACCAATCGCGATACCGACGCCAATCACTGCAGTGCCAATAAATAACACTGTGGCTGAGTCAATAACGCGAGATACGACTCCTACGCCTATAAGCACAAGGGCAATGAACAGCGATACTTCAAGACCGCACTTTTTAGCAAGGCTCGCCGCCATGGGGGAGGCAATAGCAAACGCGATTAAAGGTAAAGTAGTCAACATACCGGCTTGTGATGCACTTAACTGAAATTGTTCAATGATTTGTTCAAGTACAGGTGCGATCCCAGTGATAGGAGCACGTAAACTGGCTGCAATTAGAAAAATGCCCAGTACTAATAGAAGGTTACGAATTACGTTTTGAGAAGATGACACGCTGTTTGGAAAGATAGCTATAGGTACTTTTATCATACCAAAACACTAAACAGCGTGGGTGAACTATGAGATAGCTCACCAAATAAAACGGTTACTTAAAACTGATAGCTTGCTGATATCATGGCGTTGCGCGGTCTACCCGGAAAGTAGCGGTCGCCACTAAATGTGGTGTAGTCTGCGCGCTCAGCATAGTGCTCATCGGTTAAATTGTTTATTCGTGCAGTAAGGGTAAAGTTAGGTGTTAGCTGCCATGCTGCTCTTAAGTTAACTAATGAGTGGCCTTCGTAACTATGCTGGTTTTCAGGATCAGTAAAGTAGCTGCTGGTGGTATGCAGCTCAAGTCCAACACGTGTTATATCGTTTGCTTGCCAAAGTAGCTGTAAGTTTGCAATGTTACGTGGTGCAGTATCAATGAGATTGCCATTGATATTAACCCCACCGAGTAACTGATTATAACTATATGTGTGTTTGGCATGACTTGCGGCTATTTGCATCGATAAGCTTGGTGTAATGGTATAGGCTAATTCAAGCTCAACACCACGATGCTGGGTTTGGCCGTCGTTGACATAATAAAAATCACTGTCGCGGAAAATGGTGTTCTTTTTATTCATTGCATAAATGCTAAATACATAATGCAGTTGTGCTTGTTGACCTTTTAAACCAAGCTCGAGGTTTTTAGCTATTTCAGAGTTAAGATCTGCAACATTTTGTTCGCGTTGTAATTGATAAAGCTCTGCCGCTTGCGGTGCTCGATACCCTTCTGAAGCATTGGCGTAGATAAACTGGTTATCAGCATATTGATAGCTTAAACCAAGCTTTGGCGAGAAGTTCGTAAAGCTATTTACGCTACTTTCTGGTCGAGAATAACGGCACCCGCCCATTGCGCATTCTGTGCCATCTTCTTTTGTACGACCAGCCAACATATGGTTAGTGTAGTCATAGCGCATACGCTCGTATCGACCACCAAGACTGATGAGTAAGTCATCAAGCTGCCAATCAAGGTTAACAAATGGTGCTAATAGGGTGCTAGTTACTTGATAATCGTAATGTTTACCTTGAGGCACGGTGGCGACTAAAAACGCTGAGCCTTGAGTCGGGCTATCCTGATATTGTAAAAAATCAGCATCTGTCAGCTCACCATCAAAGCCAACTGTTA
Source organism: Pseudoalteromonas sp. HF66 (assembly GCF_011806445.1). Lineage (NCBI taxonomy): Bacteria > Pseudomonadati > Pseudomonadota > Gammaproteobacteria > Alteromonadales > Pseudoalteromonadaceae > Pseudoalteromonas > Pseudoalteromonas sp. HF66. The sequence goes on along the minus strand of NZ_JAATOU010000006.1, from coordinate 86,022 downwards.
AGAGGCTTGCACCAGTTAACTTATGCTGCCAGCTTGATTGAAGGCCAACACCTTGCTGAGCATTTTCTTCAAGGGGAGTACCCGGTAAAAAATGCTTAAAGAAGGTCATGTTTTGGTCGCGGATATAAGGCGTTAGGGTAAAGTTGTTAGCCTCATCTTGTGTCCAATTTAGTTTTGACCAAATACGTAAAGAACGCGCTTTACGAAACGCATCTGGATCAAAATTAGACTGTGCTATTTGCTCGTCTTTATAACTTTCAAAGCCTTCTATGTAGCCTGCAGTTTGTTGATCTAAGTGAGTGTAGGTTAGGCCTGTACTTACACTTAGTTTTTCGCCATCAAAACGGTGACGCAGTGATAGCTTTTCTTGGTCAACACTTTCGTCATCACGGTAACCCGTATCTCGGGTGATCGTGGCATTAATGCCTAAACCTTGCTGGCCAAAATCACGGCCAGTGCCCAGTTTGTAGCGGGTGTAGCCAAACGATCCGTAATCAAAACCAAGTTGGTTGTGGTCATAGGTTGTATCTGGGGTGATCACGTTGACTACACCATGTACTGCGTTTGAACCGTAAAGAGCAGAGCCAGGGCCTTTCAGTACTTCGATGCGCTCTGCCATTTCAGTGTGGGCTTCGAATAATTCATTGATGTTGCAAAAACCAGCTGCGCGAAGTGGAATACCATCTTCAGCGGTAAGTAAGCCGCCGCAGGCTCCTGCACCAGAAAGTACAGGCGAACGTAAAGCGGGTAAATACTCTTGGCCGTTACCGTGTTGAAGATTAGCACCAGCAACCTGTTTAAGGGCTTGTTCAATGTGAGTTGGAGCGATAAGCGCCAGTTGCTTTTGTGAAATACTGCTGACCACAACAGGCAATGGATCTGACAACACTTCGCTACGCGAGGCCGTAGTTGTAATATGTTCTAGTTCATTATTAGCAAAGGCTTGTTGATTAAATAATGAGGTGCTCACAAGCACTGAGAGTATCGACAACTTCATGAAAACCCTTTGGTTAGGTACAACAAAAACCAAAGGGTAACTGCTTTTTAGGATGGGTAAAAGCTTTCGCGATTAATAACTTTGTCTGTTATGAGCTTCGGCGATGCACTGCAAAACCTGCCAGTACTGCAACTAACCAAAACAAGCTACTGCCGCCAGTACCATTTCTGTGCGTGACATTGGCTACTTTTTCTTCTTTTACGCGGGTTTTAAATTGCGCCAATTCAGCATCGAGATTTGTGATCATGTCATCAACGGCACCATTAAAGCTTGCCAGCGACTGCTCTTTTGCCATTTCATCTATGCCAATAGCTGTGCTGCGTTGCTCTGCTTTATGAATACCTGGAGCGCGAAACAGCATTTTTCGGCTTTTTACATCAAATACGGCGGTATCTACAAAGGTTTGTACTGAGTTTTCATTGCCCGGAATCACATATAAACCAACAATAGTTAGATATAAAAATGCAGCGTTATTTTCTAAGCTTTGCGACACCTGGTCGTACGAAACAAGCGCCATAATATCCACATCATATAAACGAGATACTTGCTCTAATGCGGTAAACCCTTCGCCGCCTTTTAAATAAGTGCTTGGGATCACTTCAATGCGGTCTATGTAGTCATATTGCATAAACTGCTTTTTAACTTTGTTTAGCAGTGCCACTTCGTCACTATGATGCAAGCCACCATTGTACTTGTTAGGGATAAAGGCAATCCCTACAGTGGCAGGTAAGTTCAAGGTTGGGATGGTCGCTTGATGGGCAGCTCTGTCTTGCTGATCTGGATAAAGGTACTCAACCAAAGAACTTGATTGCGTTTTTTGATTTCCATATTGACTCATCATGGCACTACAGCCCGTTAGTGCAGTAATGCTAATGATCAAACACCATTTTAGTACATTCATAAATTATCCTTATTATGTAGTGAAGAAGCGTTTGTTTGTGTTGGTAAATATAACGACAAACGATGCAAACGGAGCTGTAACTCAGACCCGGTTTTTCATAAATAGTGCCAAAGAAGTTTAAAGAAATGTAAAGATTGGCTTTCTAATGTGTTGATATGTAAATAGTTACGTTTTTAAATTGTAACCCTTCATCTATGATTCAGGCTAAAACGTTAGGCTTTTTACCAAGAGCAAACGTTAAGGGTCTCTATTATGAATAAATTAATTACTATCTCAGTTGCCGTTTTAGGTTTAAGTTTGATACCTATGGAAGCAAACGCGAAACATGATCGTGACCATGATAGATACGAACAAAAACACGAACGTAAAAAGCATAAAAAGCACCATAAACATAAGAAACACCACAAGCATTGTCATCATGACAAACATGATCGCTACTATGATCGATATGACCGCTACAGCTATCGTGATTTGCCACCCGGTTTATACAAAAAAATAGGGCATGGTGGTGGCTTACCACCAGGTTGGTATAAGCGTTATCATCATGGTGATATTCTTGACCGTGATATATATCGCCATGGTCGAGTGATTAAACGTCGTGACCGAAATGGCATTATTGCCATCGAAATCGACGATCGCCTGATTCATCTAGTACACGATACGCGAGAGATTTTATCAATTGTCACTCGCCATCGTTAATCCTGTCGAAAGCCGCTTAGCGGCTTTTTTTTTGCTTGTTTCATATCCAGTTCAGAAAAACTTGCTACGCTTAACTGAAACTAATAGAAGGAACACTCGCATGAAAGCATTGTTAACTGTTGCAGTGATAGGTTTAAGCCTAGTGACGGCTGGCGCACTTGCAAAAGACAAGGATAAGGATAAAGGTAAAAGTCTCCCGCCGGGCCTTGAAAAAAAACTTGATAATGGTGGTGATTTACCTCCTGGTTGGCAAAAAAAATTACGTAAAGGCGATATCCTAGACCGTGATATTTACCGCCGCGGTAAAGTGATTAAATCACGAGATAGAGATGGTCTAATTTCAATTCAAGTCGACGGTACTGTCGTGCGTTTAGTGGAAGACACCCGAGAAATTATTTCTATTTTGAGCCGCTAATTTTGTTTGCATCGATCATGACTTATGGATTGAGTTCACTATTGGCCATGCTGCTAGTGGTCTCAATCTTGCCATTTTCATACTCCCAACATTATCTAATTCGCAGTTGTGATTTTGTACGCTTGCAAGTGGTTTACCTTGCTTGTGCGAGTTTAATTGCGGCAGGTTATTTAATTAGCACCACTGATTCATGGCTTTTTATTGGTTGCGCAGTTGCAAGTATCATTGTGCTGATTTTGCAAGTCGGATGGATTTACCCCTACACAAAACTGGCTAACAAAGAAGTTGCCTCAAGCAATAAAAGCGATAAGCACAGTATTCGTATCATGTCGGCAAATGTATTGATGTCGAACACTGAATATGACAAACTCATTGGCTTAGTTAAAACGCACCAACCTGATTTCCTCATTACGTTAGAGTCTGATCAAACTTGGCAGAATAAACTGAGCTGTTTAGAACCAGAGTACCCATATCGTGTTTACTGCCCAAAAGACAATCGTTATGGCATGCACTTGTACAGCAAGTTCAAAATTAAACGCCAGCAAGTCAGTGAGCTTATAGAAAGCGATATCCCCTCAATTCATATTTTGTTTGAAGATGCCGATGGCGTAGAAGTACAAGGGCACTTTATTCACCCTGCTCCTCCGAGTCCAACAGAAGAAGACAGTTCACGACCCCGTGATACTGAGTTGATAATCTTAGCGAAAGCACTTAAAAACAGACTGCGACCTTGTATCGTTGCTGGTGATTTAAATGATGTTGCTTGGTCACGCAGCACACGTTTGTTTATGCGTATCAGCGGTCTATTGGACCCACGTAAAGGGCGCGGGTTTTTTAACACCTTTCATGCAAGTTACTTTTTTATGCGTTGGCCACTTGATCATCTTTTTCATAGTAATGAGTTCAGTGTCAAGCGAATAGAGCGTTTGGAAAAATATGGCTCTGACCATTTTGCCCTACTTACAGAGCTTGTTTATAACCCAGACTCAGCTAATCAAAAACAGCTAGAACAAATAGACAAAGAGGAAGCGATTGATGAGTTGAAAATGCCTGCTGCGTCTAAGCAGCAAGTGCCAATGTTTAAAGAGTAATAAATATTAGGTGTAATACCAACCCGCAATAATACTTAATCACTTTGAGTGATTAACCCTATCGTTACCTACATGAAAAATTTCTGACTTAGAAAAACTAAATAACTAAATTTTTGCCTGTTATCAACGAGCTTCTATTACCTTAAAATTGATCTCTTAATTAAGTGAAGTGGTGTAAAAAAGGGCTCATATGAGCCCTTTTTATTTTAATCGTTGACCATAATGGTTTTGATATTAACGAATTCTCGTAACCCAAATCCGCCGTGTTCACGGCCATAGCCACTGTCTTTTACCCCCCCAAATGGCAAGTTTGGTTGCGCAAGACCATAGCCGTTAATATTGACCATACCAGTATCAAAGTGCTGCTTTGCAAGCTCAATGGCTGCCTGTTCGTCTTTTGAGAAAATACCGCCGCCAAGGCCATAGCGAGAGTCATTAGCGATTTGCATTGCCTCAGCATTATCTTTTGCTCTGATAAGTGATGCGACAGGGCCAAATAATTCATCATCGTAAGCAGGCATTCCTGGTTTAACATTCTCAAGAAGGGTAGCGGTGTAGTAAAAGCCGGTGTGCTCAGCAACCTTGCCACCGGTGATAATATTAGCTCCAGCATTGACTGAGTCTGTAACTTGTTGATGCAGTTTATCACGCAGATCTTTGCGAGCCATTGGACCGAGCGTTGTCTTTTCATCATTTGGATCGCCAAGCACAACTTGCTCAAATTGTTCTTTAATTAAGGCTTTAAAATCATCATATAACGCATCAACAACAATAAAACGTTTTGCTGCTACACAGGTTTGCCCATTGTTGATCAAACGACCTTGTGTACATGCGCTAATGGCAGTATTTAAATCGGCATCATCAAGTACGATATAAGCATCATTACTGCCAAGTTCTAGGACGGTTTTTTTTACTTGTTTGCCAGCTTGCTCAGCAACTTTTTTGCCAGTTTCATCGCTGCCAGTAAATGTCACCCCACGAATAGCTGAGTGCGCAATTAGCTCGCTTGCAGTTTTGCCGTCAATCAGTAAGTTTTTAAAGCAATAATCATCAAAGCCTGCTTGTGAAAACATTTGCTCAATCTTTTCGGCCATGCCAAATACATTACCAGCGTGTTTTAGCACCGTGGTATTACCCGCCATGATATTAGCGCAAGCATATCGAATAACCTGATAAAGCGGAAAGTTCCAAGGTTGGATACCTAGAATCACACCAATTGGTTGGTAACTAATAATTGCATGACCGTCCTGCATATCTCGCTTTTCATCAGCAAGCACTTGAGGCCCTTGTTCTGCGGTGTAGCGACAAATTGCAGCGCACAGCTCAACTTCTTGAAGACCTTGTTGATATAACTTGCCCATTTCATCTGTCATCAGTTGTGCTATTTCTTGCTGATTAGACTCAATCACTTCTGCTAGTTGATCAAGTAATTTTGCACGGTGTTTATGGGATGTTGTGCGCCACTTTAAAAAAGCTTGATGGCATTGGTCAACTTCACTCTGTGCTTGTTGCAATGACAATAAATTATACGTATTTAAGGTTTGCTCATTGGCTGGATTGATTGTAGTAACAGTATCAGTCATCATTATCTCCTTACAAAATTGTAGGAGAGAGTCTGCAAAGCTAATACCTGTTTTTTATTTTTCTATGTTTTTGTTTTGTAATAACTTTATTTTTATCTTGTGTTTGCTTCGCTCTCTTTTTATGTAAATACTGCAACAGGCTGCAAAACTTACAAGGAATACGTAATGACAAATTCTGTGTTAAATACTGAACTTGCAATTATTCAAGCGCCGATGGCGGGTGTGCAAAATGCTAAGCTGACTGTGGCTGTTTGTGAAGCCGGGGGGCTTGGATCGTTGCCTTGTGCTATGCTTTCGACAGAGCAGCTTAAGTCAGAACTTGATTACATAAGCCTGAATACTGATAAGCCATATAACCTTAATTTCTTTTGTCATCAGACACCTGACTATACATTGGCTCAGCAAACTGCTTGGCATGGGGTGCTAGCACCTTATTTTGAAGAGTTAAATGTAGATGCCTCACAATTAACCCGTAATGCTTCTCGTCAGCCAATTAATCAACAAGTGATAGATATTATCGCGCCCCATAAGCCCGCTGTTGTCAGCTTTCATTTTGGTCTGCCAAGTAAGGATATTGTTTCTCAGATCAAAGCGTGGGGCGGGACTGTTCTTTCATCAGCCACAACGTTAGATGAAGCGCGCTGGTTACAAGCAAATGGGGCCGATGCGATTATTGCACAAGGGATTGAAGCAGGCGGCCACCGTGGGCATTTTTTATCGATGGATTTATCGTTGCAACCCACTACTGTGCAATTAGTACGAGAGTGTGTAGAGCTTGATATACCCGTTATTGCAGCAGGGGGGATCTGTACTTCTGAAGATGTAGCACAGTACCAAGCCTTGGGCGTGATTGCAGTGCAGGTAGGCAGTGCTTACTTACTTTGTGAAGAAGCTACGACAAGTGCTTTACATCGTGAAGTATTAAAAACGGCCGAGCCAGATTCTACAGAATTGACGACCTTATTTTCGGGTCGCCCAGCACGAGGAGTTCGCAACCGAGTCATGCAAGAGTTAGGTGCAATGCCAGAGCAGGCACCGCCTTTTCCTTATGCGTCGATTGCGATGACCGCATTACGCTCAAAAGCCGAAGCCAAAGGCGATAGTGGTTTTTCACCGCTTTGGTGTGGTGAGCGCTTTATTGTTCGAGAAGGTATTAACGCAGTGCAAATTACTACGTTATTAATGCAAGGTTGGCAATCTTGACTGATCCCCAGTTACTTCCGCTAGGTGATAGTTATCATCAGCTTGCCAGTGAATTTCGTAACAAGCTAGCTGGGCAATGCTCTATAAAACGTTGCGCTAAAGGTGATGTTTTATTACAACAAGGCGACGAACAAGATGCTGGTTACTTAATTGTGTCTGGGGTGCTTGGCGCATTACATGCATCATCACAAGGCGTACAAAAGTGTAAAGAGTTTTACTTTCAAGATGAATTTGCACTGCTTTATGGTAATTGGTTAACTAAAACCCCTGCGCTTTACCAACTTAAAGTAATACGTGATGCTGAGCTTATTAAGGTGCCTTTAGTTTTACTCGAGAGAGCCGACTGGCAAGCAATCAAACATAACCTGATTAGTCAGCAGCTACTATTTAAAGAAGCAAAAGAAGCATTTTTATTACTGAATACGCCAGAGCAGCGTTATCAATATTTACGGGATCAAAAACCGCACTGGCTTGAACAACTGAGTTTAAACGAAGTTGCTATGTATTTAGGGATCTCAGCTATTTCTTTATCACGAATTAGGCGGCGTCTTAACTTAAGTTAAGGCGCAGCAAAACAGTGAACATTACACTGCTGATTTTTCAGGAGTCGTTATGTTTATTTTATCTCAATGCTTAGTGGCCATTGCCACATTACTCGATTTGGCTTCATTTCAGTTTAAACAAAGACAAGCAATTTTAGCTTGTTTGTTTAGCTCTGTTTTACTCACATCTGTGCACTTTATGCTGCTCGATAACTTAAGTGCAGCATGTTTAATGCTGATCGCAGCACTACGTTATGGTTACTTTATTTTTGCGCGCAAAACTTGGGTGATGATTGCATTTATGCTTTTGAGCATAAGCGCAGTGCTATTTACTTGGCACACTTGGGTGAGTTTTATTGCCCTAACAGCGACCTTAATTCAGACTTATGCTTCGTTTCAGAGTAAAGATTTGTTACTAAGGCTTTTTATGCTCTTAGGTACACTATGTTGGTTAACACATAATGTTCTGATTTTCTCGCCAGTAGCAGTGGTAATGGAAGCAGTGTTTTTATTGAGTAATTTACTAGGACTTTGGCGTTTTTATATCGCTCCAAAAGCGATGAAAACATGTCAATAGATGCATATTCAAAGTGTTACAGCATGCTTTCCATTTAAATAAAACTAAAGCGAGTCAGCAATTCGCTTTAATAAAAAGGTCTCGCGCTGAATTGATAAGCCCTGTTTATCACTCATTACCATAGTGGTTTCATTATGTGCTATGGCATCAAAAATATTTACCCATTTAGGGTGCATGCCATTTTGCACTTCGTAATGTTCCATTTTTGGCTCTGCAAATTCATCGCTTATTTCACAGAAGTAGCAATAAGACTTGATATGAACACAGTCGAAGTCGTCTTTGTACCAAGGCCTGATTTCTTCGTATAACCCCAGTGGTCGGTTTACTTGGATGTGTTGTGCGCCTGTTTCTTCATGTAATTCTCGGTGAAGCCCTTGCTCAATGCTTTCGCCTTCATCAACTCCACCACCTGGTAGGCTGTAGTCATCATAACGGGCGGTATATAAAAGTAGTATTTGTTCACCCTTTAATACGATAGCGCGCGCAGTGTTACGAATAAATATCGTGCCATAGTCATTACTTAAACTTGGGTGAATTACTTTTCTTAATAGCTTCATGGGATTACAACTTTAAATTAACGCAAGTACAGCTCAGCTTAATATTGAATGCGCCATAATAACCTTTTTTTCGCATTTAATTCATTATACTTACCCCAAATTGAAACTAATAAGGTAATATAACTGGAATTAAGAACTATTTAGGTATCTAGCGTATTTGGTTTTCTTTTCGAAAAAAATTTGCGTAGAATGATGAAAAAAGCTTAGGAAATGAATATGTTGAACGTACTTTTGGTCGATGATGACAGTGAATTTAGCGATGTAGTTTGTCACATAGTGGAGTTTCTTGGGCATAATATAAATACCGCAGCAAATTTGGCAGAAGCTGAGCAATGGTTTGAAAACAACACGTTTGATCATGTCTTTTTAGACTTCATGTTGCCAGATGGCAGCGGCCTTCATTTACTTGAGCATTTAAAAGCAATAGGTCAATCTCCTCGAGTCACATTAATTTCAGGGCACCCTTCAGTAAAAGGTAAGCTAGCAGAGATGTGTGAACCTAATGTAGGGCATCTTGTTAAACCTTTACAACGCGAAGATATCGAGCGTGTACTCAACCCGAAAAAATCAGCCCCTAAGAAAAAAGCAACACCAGCAATAAAACGTCATTTTGGCACCCTGATTGGTGAATCTGAGGTGATGCAGAAGCTTTATACTATGATTGAGCGTGTTGCAGCCACTTCTGCCAATGTGATGTTGATGGGTGAAAGTGGTGCAGGTAAAGAAGTGGTGGCGCAGGCAATTCATAATGCGACTGAATGTGATGGTCCGTTAGTGGCAACCAACTGTGGTGCATTTTCAAAAGAGCTGATTGGTAGCGAATTGTTCGGTCATGAAAAGGGCGCGTTTACAGGGGCTATTGCGCGCAAAGAGGGTGTATTTGAACAAGCTGCTGGTGGTACTTTGTTTTTAGATGAAGTCACCGAAATGCCGATTGATATGCAACCAAACTTACTACGCGTTCTTGAAAGCAAAAAAGTAACCCGAGTGGGTGGCACCAAAGAGCAAGCAGTGAATTGCCGTGTTATTTCTGCTACCAACCGCACCTTAACCGACCTTGCGCAAAACAATGTTATTCGTGAAGATATTTATTTTCGTTTAGCGGTATTCCCCATTGATATTCCACCGCTACGTGAGCGAAAAGAAGATATTCCACTGCTCGCCAATGCCTTTTTAGAGCAACTCAATGAAGAAAACGGCACCGACTTTAAATGGCAAGCAGCGCAAATCAAAGAGCTAGAAGGGCATGATTGGCCTGGTAACGTGCGTGAGCTTCGCCACGCTATTCATCGGGCTTTTATTATGAGTGACCCTAAAGGCACAGCTATTACCTTGCCTGAATCATTAGAGTCTCCGTTCTCTAAAGTGAATAAAGAGAGCCAAGCAAATCAAGTTGTTGCAGGGCAAACTATTGAAGAAGTTGAAAAAGAGTTGATCCACGCTACTTTAGATAAAGTACAAGGTAATAAGACGATTGCAGCACAAATGCTGGGGATCAGTACTAAAACTCTTTATAACCGTTTAAATGCTTATGGAGGCATTGGCGAATATAAATAACAAAGGATGGCTATGAATAATAACGAGTCTTTACGAAAAATGGTGCACGACGCTCGTGCGCCGCTAAACCGTATTTCAATGAATGCAGAGTTAGTTAAGCTCGTATTAGAAAATGATATGCCAAAGCAAAAAGCACTTGAGGCATTAAATAAAATAATAGCTAATTGCCAGCAGTGTAGTGAGCACTTACAAGAAATAAGTGACACTCACGGGGCTGACTAAGCACTCATAGATTAGGAAGTAAATGCACAAACAAAAAGGAAAAATAGCGATCAATTGGGCTGGCTTTATTGCCGTGGTGCTCTGTATCGTGGTGGCTAACGCTTTTTTAGCTATTGATAGTATTCGCTCGCTCACTGAAACACAAAACAGCCTAGATAACACGAACTCGCTCAATACAGCAATTGAGCGATTACACTTATCTTTGGTGCAAGCTGAATCGGGTCAACGTGGTTATTTACTCACTGATCGTGAAGATTACTTAATGCCTTACAATGATGCAATTGCCTCGATGCAAGCACAGATAATGCTTGTGAAAAGTTTGCATTCAGAAATACCGGGTCAGGCAGATCGCATTGCTCGTTTTCTTTACTTAGTAAATGACAAAATTGCGGTAATGACTAAAACGACCGATCTGGCTTTAGCCAATAAAGACGTTAAGGCTCGTAGTTTGTTATTAACTAACCAAGGTCGCGACTTATATAAAGAAATTCGCCTAGCAGTTGATGAAATTCAAATGCGTGAGCTTAATTTCAAGATAGATCAGTTCACTAAACTCTCGCAAATAAAAGACGATGCTAAGTTAACATTTGCAATTACTGCTGTTACTAGCACTTTATTAATTATTGGTATGTTCTTGTTAACACGTATCAATTTGCGTAACCAAGCCAAGTACCGAGCTGAACTTGAAAATCAAAATGAGAACCTTGCGGCAAAAGTAGCAGAGCGCACCCAAGAGCTGACCATCTATTCAGATGAATTAAGCCGCTCAAATCGAGAGCTTGAAGAATTTGCTTTTGTTGCAAGTCATGACTTACAAGAGCCACTGCGAAAGATTCAAGCTTTTAGTGACCGCCTTGAAAAAATGTTCAAAGATGATCTCGGTGAAAAAGGCATTGATTATATTAATCGCATGAAAAACGCAGCTCAGCGAATGTCTAACTTAATCAATGACTTGCTTGAATTTTCACGAGTAACGACTCGGGGCAAAGACTTTACTGATACTGACTTAAATGAGGTTGTTGCAGAAGTACTTGATGATCTTGAAATCGCGGTTAATGAATCTGAAACCACTGTTAATCTCGATACGTTACCGCACATTCAAGCTGATCCAAGCCAAATGCTGCAATTGTTCTTAAACATTCTGTCTAATGCAGTGAAGTTTAGGCGTGAAAATGTGCCGCCTGTAATCAACATTAGTTACCAGCGAACCAAAGAGTTTAGTCAAGTTCATAACGCAGAGGTAGAGTGGGAAATAATTACTATTTCAGACAACGGAATTGGCTTTTCTGAAGAGTACCTAGAAAAAATATTTGTACCATTCCAGCGTTTGCATGGTCGCTCTCAATATAAGGGCACAGGCATAGGCCTATCAGTTTGTCGCCGAATCGTTGAACGCCATGGTGGAGAAATCACGGCGAATAGTCGCGTTAATGAAGGTGCAAGCTTTACAATTAAATTACCTGTGGAAACATCGCTTTTCACACTACAAGGAGAGGCGTAATGCCACTTAATAAAGTTAAACCAATTACTATTTTAATGGCTGATGACGACGAAGATGATCGTTTATTAACCCAAGATGCATTGGCCGAAAGCCGTGTATTGAACGAACTATTTTTTGTTGAAGATGGTGTAGAGCTGCTTGAATATCTTGAGCGTAAAGGCAAATTTAGTGAAAAAGAAAAATCGCCACGTCCGGGCTTGATTTTACTTGATTTAAATATGCCGCGCATGGACGGTCGAGAAGCGCTCCAAGCAATCAAAGCGAACCCTAACTTGAAGGGCATTCCGGTTGTGATTTTAACCACATCAAAACAAGAAGAAGATATGGTTAGAGGCTATGACTTAGGCGCTGCATCATACATCACGAAACCGGTTACTTTTGAAGGTTTAGTCGAATTGATGCAAACACTAGGAAAATACTGGGTAGAGTTTGTAGAGCTGCCAACATCACGAAACGATTAATTTCGATTAGCGACAATACTTAATTAAGCTAATTGGCATAAGGAGCCAGAATGTTAGATAAGGTAACCCGATTACTCTTAGTAGAAGACGATGAAGATGACTATATTCTCACCTGCGACTACCTAGAACAATTAGGTTCCCATACATTCGATGTTGAGTGGTTAAGCTGCCCAGAACAAGCCATTAGTGTGCTTAGCGAAAACAAGCATGATATTTGTTTGTTAGATTATCGCTTAGGTGCCTCTGATGGCTTAGAAGTGCTGAAACGGGCCGTTGATAACGGTTTTCGCGGTCCGATTATTATGCTGACAGGGCAATCTGATGAAGCTCTCGATTCTGCAGCGCTTGATGCTGGTGCGGTTGATTATCTTGTCAAGAGTGAGATGAACTCTAGCCGCTTTGCCCGTGCTATTCGTTATGCTTTAGCTCGCCGAGATGTTGAAGATGAGCGTGTAGAGCGCTTAAAAGCCGAAGCAGAAAACCGCTCTAAAGACCGCTTCTTGGCACATTTAAGTCATGAGTTACGTACACCATTGTCATCCATCTTGGGTTACACTGAGTTACTCATGCACAGCGATAAAAATCTACATGCCCAAAATGAGTTGAGCGTGATTTATAGAAATGGTAAGCACTTATTGAGCTTACTCAATGATGTCCTCGACCTATCAAAAATAGCTGCTGATAAACTTGAACTAAACTGCTGTGATGTCAATTTAGATAGTTTAATGACTGATGTTTATACCCTAATGCGTGTCTCAGCGCTTGATAAAGGCTTAACTCTTAATTTTGAGTCACAACAGGCACTACCTCTAGTGATCAATACCGATGCTACTCGGTTGCGCCAAATTCTAATTAACATCATTAATAATGCTATTAAGTTTACTAACCAAGGTGAAATTACCGTTCGCGCTTGGACTGCTTGGGTCCAGGAGCGTGAAATGCTGTTTTTTAGCATTAAAGATACAGGCTTAGGTATTCCAGCAGAAAAACAAGCATTGATATTTAAGCCATTTGAACAAATTGCTGATGTTGAATCCCGAGATGTGGGGGGAGCAGGGCTTGGCCTTGCAATTTGTTCAGAACTACTGAGCCGTATGCAAGGCAGTATTGAACTTGAGTCAACCCAAGGCGTGGGCTCAGAGTTTACTCTTTCTATTTACCCTGGCAACATTCGAGATATTGAACGCCAAGTACTTCGCTTTGATTCAAACCCAGATTTTCAGCAAAAACTAACCACGCTTAAAACAAGTGGGCGGGTATTAGTGGTAGACGACCTAAAAGATTTACGCAATCTGGTTGGTCATATGATCACCAGTACTGGCGCAGAAGTAGAATATGCAGAACACGGTAAACAAGCGATTGAAAAAGTAGCTAATGCAGAGCAAGCAGGTAAGCCTTTTGATATAGTATTTATTGATTTGCATATGCCCGTTATGGGTGGCAAAGAAGCCACTATTGAGCTTCGCAAAATGGGTTATCAAGGGCCCATTATTGCCCTCACCGCCGCCACTATGAAAGGGGTGAAAACAGAATTAAGTGCGCTTGGCTTTAACGATATGATTGCAAAACCTGTTGATGCTGGGTTGCTTTACCAAGTGCTAAATCATTATATTTGCGAAGGTAAAACTGAACCTGTGGTTGAGCAAGATGACAGCCCTGAAATGACCATACAGAGCACTCGCTATTTATTGGTGGAAGATGACAGTGATGCGGCGCAAATCACTCAGTTATTGCTTGAAAGTTTAGGTGTTGAAACGGTAATAGCACCAAACTGTGTTGCGTGTCTTGCGACACTCAAAGACGATCAAAACTTTGATAAAGTCTTACTCGACATGCACTTGCCAGATGGTGAAGGCCTTGATTTAGCAAGCGAAATTAAACAGCGCCACCCTAACTTAAAGTTAGTTATTGTTAGTGGCGCAGAGCCAGAGCCTAAAAAAATCGAACCTCTTGAGATTGAGCAAGTCCTCTTAAAGCCGATTAATCTTGGCTTGTTATCAGAGCTTATTGACAGCTAATTGAATGCCTAACTACTAGCTCAGGTTCAAATAATGTTTGTAGCGGTGGGGTTTGTTTTTGATAAACATGATTTAACACCCAGTCCGCTGCCATACGACCCATTTCATCTATTGGGTAGTTAACCGTAGTCAATTGTGGGTAAACATGGCGGGTGAAAAACACGTTATCATAACCCATAATCGATAATTGCTTAGGTAAAGTTAAACCTAAATCTCTAGCACTTGCCATGGCACCAACCGCCATTTCATCATTGGCACATATCAAAGCAGTGAAAGGATTCGTTTGTTGATGGAGGGCTTTTAATCCTTCATAGCCGCTCTCTTCCATAAAATCACCTTGGAATAATAAGTTTTCATCAAACTCAAGGTTAAACTCATGTAGTGCTTGCTTATGTCCTTCTAGGCGGTCTTTGGCATCTTGTTTCCAAAGAGGCCCGCTGATGTAGGCAATTTTTTTATGACCATGTTCTAAAACATGTTTAGCAGCTAAATAACCACCTTTGATATTGTTAAGCAGAATACAGCGGTCACTGAGTTCACTGATATAGCGGTTGATCAATACAAAGGGAGTTCGACCTTTACTGAGTTTAATAAGATACTCGTCGCTAACTGCTTCAACATGCAAAATAAGACCATCGCAATTACGACTAATCAGAAATTCAATGCCTTGTTTTTCGCGTTCTTCATCACTGTGACCTGCAGCAATAATCAGGTGTTTGCCTTGATTACGAAAGGTATCTTCAATGCCACTCATCATAGGCCCGTAGAATGGACCTTGTAATTCAGAGACCAATAAGCCAACACTGTTAGAGCAATTTGATGCCAATGACTGAGCAATTGAATTAGGTCTATAGCCAAGTTTATCCATTGCAGCAGTGACCTTTTTACGGGTGGCATCACTGACATTTGCATTGTTGTTCATTACTCGTGAAACGGTTGCAAGGGAAACACCTGCAAGTTTCGACACCTCATAAATGGTGGCCATGTTATTCCTTACTAAACAAAGTTATGGATGCTGCTTTAACGATAAGTCGGCACTGATCTGCTCAACTGTTTGATTATCAAGAATATACCTTTTCATGATAAAAGCGACAAGCATACTACCTATTGCAGGGTAAAGGGTAAATGAAATTAAGATACCCGAAAGTGTCTGCTCACTCAGTTCGGTATTTGCTTCATAGCCATAAAATGCGAGTAACCAACCTGCAATTGCACCACCAAGGGCAAGACCAAGCTTAATAAAAAATACTACGCTCGCGTAAACAAGGCCTGTCAGTCTTTCACCAGTTTTCCATTGCCCATAATCTATGGTGTCAGCCATTTTTGCCCACAATAAAGGGGTCGCCATTTGCGTGAAAAAACACCATAAAAAGTACACCACAAAGGCAAGTATCAGCTGCTCGCCAGGCAACCAAAATGCCACGCAACTAATTGCTGCAGAGATATATTGCAAACGAATATAGGCGGTTTTCTTATCAACTCGTTTACTCAGTGGGTTCGCACAAGCACAACCAAGAATGTTACCTATCATACCGATGGTAACAAAATAAGTGACTAGCTCGGCTTCACCAAGTACATATTTTACATAGTAAATGGCAAGGGTTGTACGTAATACCATACTGGTTAACAGCATAAATGCAGCAAAGCACAACACCTTAAACGGGCCATTTTGCCAAAGCGTGCTCATGCGGTTTTTCCAGCTTAATGATGAGCTGTTATGAGCCGCAACGCGTTCTTTGGTAAAGCGAAAACAAATTAAAAATAGAATGACGCCTAAGCCACTCATCAAGGCCATAGTGAGTTGATAGCCTGTGGCGTTGTCACCTTTTCCAAGCCAGTTGACTAAAGGCAAAGTACAGGCACTGACAATTAAGCCGCCGAGCATGCCAAATACAAATCGATAAGACTGAATAGATACTCGCTCTTTAGGGTCGCCACTTAATACTCCCCCTAACGCTGAGTAAGGAATATTAATAGCGGTATAAACCAGCATCAGTAAAGTGTAAGTAACAAAAGCGTATATTACTTTACCTGACTCAGGTAGGTTTGGCGTGGTGAAGGTGATCATACTGATCACCCCGAATGGTAGGGCAAGCCAGAGTAAGTAGGGACGATAACTTCCCCACTTAGTACGGGTTGAATCAGTTAAAGCCCCCATCAATGGGTCAGTAATTGCATCAACGACTCTCACCACTAAAAACAAGGTGCCAACAATAGCGGGTGAAATACCAAAGATATCAGTATAGAAAAAAGTTAAAAATAACATCACCGTTTGAAAGATGATATTACTTGCTGTGTCGCCTAATCCGTAGGCTATTTTTTCTCTTTTAGTCAGCATGTGTGTTCTCGATTGTTGTTATTTTTATCGCTGTTTAAGTAGTGTGCGATATTGTTTTGCGCTTTCTTTTAAAATGCGTTGTTGGTTTTGATAATCAATATAAACTAATCCAAAGCGCTTTTCGTAGCCATACGCCCATTCAAAGTTGTCCATTAAGCTCCACGCAAAGTAGCCTTGAATATCGACGCCTTGGCGAATTGCATCACAAACCGCATTTAAGTGGGTATGATAATAATCTACACGTTCAATGTCGTTCACTTCACCGTTTTCTAACGTGTCGGCCATGGCTGCGCCATTCTCAGTGATATACATTTTTGGCAAATCATATTGCTGATGCAGTGATACCAAAAGCTCAGTTAAACCTTGTGGGTAAACTTCCCAGCCCATATCTGTAACACGTACACCCGCAAGGCTTGCTTCTTCAAACCAGCCATCAGCGGTATTTTTGTAGTGTATGCGGGTATAGTAGTTAACGCCAATAAAGTCGACGGCTTGGCTAATTATCGCCATATCGCCAGCAACAATAGTGGGCTTAACTTCATCAGCTAAATCATTAAATAAAGATGGGTAAGCGCCTTCTAAAACAGCTTTGATATACCATTGATTATGGTACTGATCAGCAAGTTCTGCGGCTTTTATATCATCGGCTGTTAAAGGGTAGGTCGGGCTGAAGTTTAATACGATACCCGCTTCTGTTTCTGGGCAGTTTTTACGTAATACTTGCATGGCAAGGCCATGAGCAAGCAATAAGTGATGAGCTGCTTGACGACCCGCCTGTTGTGATTTAATACCAGGTGCATGTACACCCACCTCATAACCCAAATAGGCACTGCAAAAAGGCTCGTTCAAGGTTGCAAATGAATCAACCAGGTGACCCAAATGGCGAGTCACAAGTTCGGCATATTCTTTGAATTTATAGGCCGTTTCACGATTTAACCAGCCACCATTATCTTCAAGGTATTGGGGTAAATCCCAGTGATATAAAGTAACATAGGTTTTAATATTACGTGCTTTTAAAGCTGTTAATAACTGAACATAAAACGCCATTCCCTGCTCGTTTACCGAGCCATCTTGAAGCATGACTCTAGGCCACGAAATAGATAAGCGGTAAGCATCTACGCTCAAGTCTACAATCATCTCGACATCTTGCTGCCAACGAGCAACATGGTCACAAGCTACATTACCATGACTTTGGTCTGCGATGGTTCCAGGCTTTTCACAAAATGTATCCCAGATACAATCGAGGCGTTGCTCGCGTGCACCTTCAATCTGAAATGAGGCCGTTGCAACACCGAAAGTGAACTCGGGTTTGAGTAAAGGTGAATCAGGTAACAGTGAAATTGATTTATGCACAGTTGATACGCGTCCTTCGGGTTAGTGTAAGACTTAGCTGATTAGAGTTTAGACTCGGCTGTAAGCGCTTACAATTTTTCTGCAAATAAATTGCTAAATATGATTAATATGTTATAAATGTAAGCGCTTACATTTAATGTTGCAACATATTTCGCTATTTGTTGTTAGTGATTAAGTACCAAATTTTGCTGTAACAAACTGATAAATATAATTAACTAGAGAAGAAAATTATGGCTCATGTATCAACTCCTGTTTCGGCTGCTTCAAGCCAAGCAGATATGCCAAAGCAACACTTCGCACTGGCATCATTGACCACATTATTTTTTATGTGGGGATTTATAACTTGTCTAAATGACATATTAATCCCTTACTTAAAAGGTATGTTTTCACTTAACTATACGCAGGCTATGCTCATCCAATTTTGCTTCTTTGGTGCGTATTTTGTGATGTCAATTCCGGCAGGTAAGTTGGTCAGTCGAATTGGCTATCAGCTTGGTATTGTTGTGGGTTTGGTGGTTGCATCCGTTGGTTGTGCACTATTTTACCCTGCCGCTGTTGCCCATGTTTATGAGCTATTTTTACTGGCCTTGTTTGTACTGGCATCAGGTATCACTATTTTACAAGTATCTGCAAATCCTTACGTAAGCGTACTTGGTCCGCAAAAGACAGCCTCTTCACGTTTGACTATGACACAAGCATTTAACTCATTAGGAACGACGGTTGCGCCAATTTTTGGTGGTTGGTTGATTCTATCTGAAATTAGCCAAGCCACGGCAGAAGAAGTGAAGCTACCTTATTTAATGTTGTCGTTAAGCTTATTAATACTTGCCGTTATCTTCGCATTTTTAAAGCTACCAAAACTAGGTAAAGAAAGTGACAGTGAAGCGGCTCATCAAGATTTAGAAGACTTTGTTGATTTAGGCAGTGTTTGGCGTTATCGCCATTTAATTTTAGGCGCCGTAGGTATCTTTGTGTATGTGGGCGCAGAAGTGGCAATTGGTAGCTTCTTAGTGGGCTTTTTGACCCTTGATAATATTGCGGGTTTAGCAGAAAAAGAGGCCGCTCATTATATTAGTTATTATTTCGCAGGAGCCATGGTTGGTCGCTTTATTGGTGCGGCTGTAATGCAAAAATTTAATGCAGGTAAGGTATTAGCATGTCATGGCTTACTTGCCGTAATGCTTGTTGTGATTGCCATGACGGGTGAGGGAAGCCTTGCTATGTGGGCAATTTTACTCGTGGGTCTATGCAATTCGATTATGTTCCCAACGATTTTCAGCCTAGCGCTACATGGTCTTGGTAAATACACCTCTAAAGGCTCAGGCATTTTATGTTTAGCGATTGTGGGTGGTGCAATTATTCCTCTATTACAAGGTATTTTAGCGGATTCTATTGGTGTGCAAATGGCGCTATTTTTACCAATTGCATGTTACTTATACATTACTTACTTTGCGCTGGTTGGCTCAAAAGTATCGACTCAGACTCAGCAATCATCATAGGTGAAAAAAATGAAATTGAAAAAAACATTCACTCTCTGTTCGTTAATGATGGCAAGCGTCAGCATGCTAGGTTGTAGTGGGCAAGACAAGGTTACAAACGTGAACGCTGAGCAAGAAATTTGGCCAAACATCGAAACAGGTATTGCAGCAAATCCAGAGATGGAAGCAAAAATTGCGAAAATACTCACAAATATGACCCTAGAGCAAAAAATTGCTCAAATGATCCAGCCAGAAATTCGCGATATTACCGTTGAAGATATGCGTAAATATGGCTTTGGTTCTTATCTTAATGGTGGTGGAGCATTCCCTAACAATGACAAACATGCCAGCGCCGCTGACTGGATTGACCTTGCTGAGAAAATGTATCAAGCCTCTATAGATGACTCGCTCGATGGTAGCTCTATACCTACCATGTGGGGCACCGATGCAGTACATGGTCATAACAACGTTATTGGTGCGACATTATTCCCACATAACATTGGCTTGGGTGCGACAAATAACCCTGAGCTAATCGAAAAAATTGCAGCTGCTACAGCGCAAGAAGTGATGGTAACTGGTATCGACTGGGTGTTCGCGCCAACTGTGGCTGTTGTGCGTGATGACCGCTGGGGTCGAACTTACGAGGGCTACTCTGAAGACCCTGAAATTGTTAAATCTTACTCAGCAGCTATCGTTAGAGGTTTGCAAGGCGCGGTTGATGACGATTTCTTATCTGATAAGCGCGTAATTAGCACTGTTAAACACTTTTTAGGCGATGGCGGTACCGAAGGTGGTGATGACCAAGGTAATAACACGGCATCAGAGCAAGAGTTATTTGATATTCATGCGCAAGGTTATGTTGGTGGCTTAGGTGCGGGTGCACAAACCGTGATGGCGTCATTTAACAGCTGGAATGGTGAAAAAATTCACGGCAGCAAATATCTACTTACCGACGTGTTAAAAGGCAAAATGGGCTTTGACGGTTTTGTTGTCGGTGACTGGAATGGCCACGGTCAAATTCCGGGGTGTACTAATGGCAATTGTGCACAAGCCGCAAATGCGGGCCTTGATGTGTATATGGTTCCGACAGATGCATGGAAACCACTATACGAAAACCTTATCAAGCAAGTGAAAAGTGGTGAAATTGCGCAAAGCCGAATTGATGATGCGGTAACGCGTATCTTACGTGTAAAAATGCGCGCTGGTTTATTTGATAAACCAAGCCCAGCTAAGCGTCCGCTTTCTGGTAAAACAGAGATTATTGGCAGTGCTGAGCATCGTGCAATTGCAAAACAAGCGGTACGTGAATCATTGGTGCTTTTGAAAAATAAGCAAGCGTTATTACCTCTATCACCAAATACAAATGTATTAGTTGCAGGTCAGGGTGCTGATAACATTGGCATGCAGTCTGGTGGCTGGACGATTACATGGCAAGGCACAGGCAATGAAAATAGTGACTTCCCGGGTGGTAGCTCTATTTTTGATGGCATTAAAGCAACCGTTGAGCAAGCCGGTGGGCAAGTTCAATACGATGAAAATGGTGCCTTTGAGACTAAGCCAGATGTTGCGATTGTAGTATTTGGTGAGCAGCCGTATGCAGAAGGCAATGGTGATTTAGATAACCTTGAATATCAACGCGGTAATAAAACTGATTTAGCACTTCTTAAAAAGTTAAAAGATGCGGGTATTCCTGTGGTGTCACTATTTATTAGTGGTCGCCCAATGTGGGTGAATGCTGAGCTTAATGCTAGTGATGCGTTTGTTGCAACTTGGTTACCTGGTAGCGAAGGTGATGCAATTAGCGATGTTATCTTTAAAAAGCAAGATGGCTCTATCAATCATGACTTTAAAGGTAAGTTATCTTTTTCATGGCCAAATAATCCTGTAGGTAACCAAAATCGTGGTGATAAAGATTATGCGCCACTACTGCCTTATGGCTTTGGTTTAACTTATCAAGATAAAAATACATTAGCGGATGACCTGAGCGAAAAATCACAAGTTTCTGCTAAATTAGAAGACTTAGTATTATTTGAACGTGCCGTAAAAGCACCATGGTCACTACAGTTGCAAAGTGGTTCTGAGCTGCAAGCTATGACCAGCAGCCGTGCAGCATTAAA
Organism: Pseudoalteromonas sp. HF66; assembly: GCF_011806445.1. Classification (NCBI taxonomy): domain Bacteria; kingdom Pseudomonadati; phylum Pseudomonadota; class Gammaproteobacteria; order Alteromonadales; family Pseudoalteromonadaceae; genus Pseudoalteromonas; species Pseudoalteromonas sp. HF66. The sequence goes on along the minus strand of NZ_JAATOU010000006.1, from coordinate 64,412 downwards.
TGCTGTTAGCGTAAAAACCTTTGATAAAGACGTGCAAGAAGATGCGCGCGCAATCAGCTTTAATGGTAAGGAAGCAGCTGCTGTTCGTTTAATGGCGGCGTTCCCGTCGGATCTGCGCTCATACGTTGAAAAAGCTGGTCAGTTAGAAATGCAAATTAAAGTAGATCAAGCTGCTGATGCGCCGTTAATGCTAGGTATGCAGTGTGGTGAAAACTGTGACGGTCAATTTGATATTAGCAAACAAGTTAAAGGTACAAGTGATTGGCAGACGCTAACCGTTGATTTGAGCTGCTTTGCTGAACAAGGTGTGCAGCTTGGGCAAGTGTTCTCACCGTGGCAGTTAGCTACTGAAGGTGCATGGCAAATATCAATTGCTAAATTATCATTAAGTAGCTCACACACGCAGGACTCTTCAGTCTCATGTCAGTAAAACCATATGTCGTTATTTTGCTAACAGGTGTACTTAGCGCCTGTCAGCAAACTGCTGAGCCTGTCAAAGCTAGCTTAGGTGATGGATGGCAGTTAGTTTGGCAAGATGAATTTTCACAAAATACTCTTGATTTGGCTAAGTGGCAACATGAAGTCAATTGTCGAGGTGGCGGTAATGATGAGCAGCAATGCTACACCGCACGAAGTGAAAACAGTTTTGTCAAAAATGGCTTATTGCATATTGTTGCTCGGCAAGAGCAATACACTGGGCCTTTACATAATCGCGATGAAGTAAGCAGCGATGCTGAGCGAGAAAAGGTGGCAACACAGCCTTTTACTTCTGCACGTTTACGTACTAAAAACTTAGCTGATTGGCGATATGGCCGTTTTGAAATTCGCGCTAAATTGCCTGCAGGACAAGGGGCGTGGCCTGCGATTTGGATGTTACCTACTGATTGGCATTATGGCCGCTGGGCATCTTCAGGCGAAATAGACATCATGGAAGCGGTGAATCTAAAGACCCTTACTGATGACAAAACAGCGCCAGCAGGTAGCCTTGAGACACGCGTACACGGCACTTTGCATTACGGTGGTCCTGCGCCAGAAAATGTCTACAGTGGTACGCCTTATCGTTTCAGCGAAGCAGATAACCCGGCTGATAATTTTCATGTTTATGCCCTTGAATGGCAACAAGATGAAATTCGTTGGTATGTTGATGATGTTCATTATGCGACATTTCACCACGACCATTGGTATTCAACATCACAACAACAAGACGGCTCGTTTATAGAAAATAAGGGGTTTGCTCCATTTGATCAGCGTTTTCACTTACTCCTTAACTTTGCTGTAGGTGGAAACTGGCCTGCAAATGTGAATGACAAAGGCGTTGATTTTGCGGGTTACCCTAAGCAAATGCTGGTCGATTATGTACGTGTTTTTCAATGTAGTAAAAACATTGAAACAGGCATTGGTTGTGCAACTACACAGCCATCTGCAGTACAAATAAAGGGTAAGTAAATTATGAGCCAAAAGCCTGCAGATACATCGCCGAACTCGTTGTATCAGCTGGCTTTTGGTTCATTCTATCGGTTGAGCTTTTGTAGTAATAGCTGTCTTAATCTTCTCGCTGTTATTTCGTCGATATCTGCTAATATCCCTTGTACAGGCTCAGCTACATGGCTTGCTAAATCCACATCATCAGCAAAGACATAATGATTAAATAGTTGCTGCCATTTCTGCTTGTGCTCGTTTGGTAAGTCTTTAATCGCCAACATACTGTGCAGCATGGCATCAAATGGGTTTGCCAAATACTCTGGGGCTTGTCGCCACCAATAGTTTACTAATACATTAAATGGACTGGTCGCGCTAACCTGATGCCACCATAGAGCAGGTATATAGATAGCATCGCCAGGGGTAAGGGTAGCTGATTGAGCCTTTGAAAGAGCCTCTTTAAAACGTGGAAAACGGCTCAAATCTGGGTTACTAAAATCAACTAAGCTAATTGCTTGTCCAGCAGGTGTAAACTCCAGCGGGCCAACGTAAAGGTTATTGACCTGATCGGTTGGCATTAGAGTAAAAGTGCGTTCACCAGCTGCAACACAAGCTAGGTTATCGGCATTGTCATAGTGAGCCGCAATCTGGCTATGATTCCCCACCCAGAGGCTTGTAAGGCAATTATAATCGGTCACTATTAATGGGTTCTCAAGGCTAAAGCCCGGAGCGCAATACTCTACTGCAGTGGAACCCATATACAACGAATCATTATCGGTTTGCGACAGTTTTAATGCTAGTTTTTGCAATACAGCCTGAAGACTATCGGCGTGCTGTGAAAAATTAAGCCCCGATAAATCAGCGTTATAAAAATACCGACCATGATGAATTGCCTCGCTACTAAAGCTTCGCACCGGAGCATTATTGGCAAGACCTAAAAGATAGTCTAAAGCGCTTTTAGAGCCTTGTTTAGCTGCAATCACTTGGGGCCAATCAGCACAGAGATCTCTTATTACCAGTGGTTCAGTAAGCTCAGCTAAAAAAGGTTTAAGATCAGCAATGCTTGAAGCCTGGCATTCTTTTATTGGCGCAGCCGCAAACATTACTGCTGAGCCCATTTTCTATTAAGCAAATGAGGGATTTTTTCCATTGATGCCAACACCATATAAATAGCCTGCAAGTCACCTTGCTGTTGCAACTGCTTAAGTTGCTCAGCGGTTAAATCATGTAGTACCTGTTGGTTAATGGTATAAAAGCCGTTCACTGTGACTTTTTCGCCATTTTTATCCGCATATTCAATACTGAAAGATTCGAGTAAATTAACGCTAAGCAAACGCTCAAAAAAGTGGTTAATTGTTTGATGTTCTTGATGTAACGCGTTAAGTACTTGAGCAATATGGTTTAAATAATCGCTATTACCACCATGTTCAAGAAAAATTGCTTCGCCATCGTGTGTGCTTATGCGTGGGCTATCTAAATCAATATGTACCACCAGTGATTGCTCAGGAATGCCATTGTTATACTGAGTTTGTTGACCAATTAAAAATGGCTGGCGCTGCATACTCAGTGGTAAGTAACTCAGCTGTAATTCACCTTGTTCGTTAAGCAGTAAGTTCTCGCCATTTTCAAAACCAAATAAAGCTAAGGCTTCGAATTGACCTGTTTGAGGGTGCTTACGAAATACGATAGGTTGATTTGCTTGGACTTTAGCAAATTCACTTGGAAATACGGTAGCGCAGCTAATATTATCGCCCCAGTTAGCACCGCGTGTGGTGATGACTTTTAGGTCTTTATGGCTGATGTTATCAAGTAATACATGATTGGCCATTGGGCCTCCTAATGCTGAGATTAAATAGGTTGTATGCCAAATTGCTGAATATGATTTAACAGCTCGCGGTTAGTTGGTAGTTGTTGTAATCCGCGTTTGGCTTGTTGTTGGTTAGCACTAAAGTGCTCAATAATAGCCGTTGGCATTGCAAGTACAGGGAATTGTGGTAGTTGTTTCATACCATAAAGTACATACTGGTAACTGGCCGCAGAGAAGACCTCTTGAGTGCGGTCAAAGTCGTTTAGCCACGGGCTTTGATATTGCCAAAGTGCTAAGTTTTCTTGCAGCTGCGCAGGGATTGAGTTTGCCTCTTTATGAGCTTGCCAATAGGGGCTAGTGCGCTTTGACAGCACATAATGCAGCTTTAAAAACTCAATGATACGTTGCCAGCGATAATGGCATTGCTCATCAAAACGCTTTGCCAGTGTCGGCATTGCAGCACGATGAGTGGGGAAATTGGCAAGTAAATTATTAAGACCAAGTTCCACCATGACTAACGCTGAGGCTTCAAGTGGTTCAATAAAGCCTGCAGACATACCAATAGCTAAACAGTTTTTATACCAAAAACGGCGTCTATAGCCGGGGTTAAAACTGATTTCACGAAATGTCAATTCACTTTGTTCTGTGCCAGGCTGGGTTTTTGCAATGTATTTGCTAAGTGCATGTTTCGCATCTTCGCTACTGGCAAAGCGGCTTGAGTACACCATACCAAGACCACGGCGGCTTTGTAGGCCAATATCCCAAATCCAACCCGCATCTTGAGCAGTGGCTTTGGTATAAGAAAGAATCTCTTGTTGCGGGTTTAAATAAGGTACCTGAACGGCAACTGCTCGGTCGTTAAATAGCACATCTTGTTGCTCGATTAGTTCGATACCGTAATGCTGATGTAACAGCTTTGCGTGGGTGCCAGAGCAATCAATAAATATATCACCCGTGATAGCGCCATGATCGTGTGTTTGTAATGAACTAATATAGCCATCCTCATCACTATTGATGCTTTCAACATGGCTGACGATATGCTCAACTTTTAATTTTGTAGTGCAGTGCTGTTGCAGCAGCATGGCAAACTTACCAGCATCTAAATGATAGCCATAGTTTGCTTCACCTTGATAGGCGCTATGTAAGTGGTTTTTCGGCGCTTTATGGTGATCGCACAAGTAGGTTTGGCTTGCGACTGCGTGACTAAAACTCACGGCATCTTTGTTGGCAAACCAGTAAGGTGCAATATTTAATTGCTGATAAGCCACCGGTAAGCTGAATGGGTGATAATAATGTGCGTCGCCTTCATCGTCGCACCAGCTATCAAAGCGTGAACCCTGTTTAAAAGACGCATCACAGCGTTGAATAAATTCACTTTCGCTAATGCCGATGGTTTTTAAGGTTTGTCGCATGGTTGGCCAAGTACCTTCACCAACACCTATAGTGGCAATATCTGGCGATTCAATTAGTGTAATGTGTGCGTTGTGAGTTAAGTGGGGTTGGGCAGCAATTAAGCCTGCAGATAACCAACCCGCAGTACCCCCACCTAAAATGACGACTTTTTTTACTTCATTCTGTTGCATGTTCAAGGCTACCTAAAATGCTATATAGACAAACTAGCATAATTGCGAAAAAAAAAAGCCGCTGTTGAGCGGCTTTTTTGACAACAAAATGCTAGAACGAGTAGCGGAAGCCGATGTTATAGCGCGCACCGTATTGGTTTGCACGTAACAGCTGCTCTGAGTAACGAACGTAGGTACGTTGCGTTTCGTCTGTAAGATTTAGACCTTCAATAAACACCGTTAGTTTTTCATTAACTGCGTAGTTCACATTGATATCCCACTGGCCGTAAGACTCAGTAAAGATAGGTGAAGCATGTTGGTCAAAGCCTGTTAAGAACTCATCACGCCAGTTATAAGAAATACGTGCTGATAAACCGTCTAAATCATAAATTGCTGAGAAGTTAGCTGAATCACTTAAACCAGGTAAAGCAAATTGATAGCCGATTGCATCTCGGTCAGCTTCAACATCACCAAATACGAAAGTCGCGTTGGCTGCAATACCAAAACCTGAATCACCAAACATATGTTGAGCTGCCAGTTCCCAGCCCCATAGATTTGCTGTTTCAACGTTGTTATCACGCGAAATGAAGAAGCTTGCGAGTGGATCTGTATCGTTACCAACGATAGGCGTGCCTTCTTCTGTACCTTGGTTTTCGTTGATCTTATCGTGAATTGCTTGGTCAGATGGTTGCTCACCTGCTGCTGCTAAATCTTCACGAGCTTGCTCTGCACGATCACCAATGAATGGGTCAGTAATGCCGTCGATCGTTTCTTCAGTTGTAATATTAACTAAGAAGTTATCAACTTGCTTACGGTAGTAACCTGCTGATACATAGCTGCCTTCACCGTAGTAGTACTCAAGTGATAGGTCGATATTGTCAGCGGTATAAGGTTTTAAGTTTGGGTTACCTACAGCAACTTTTCGTTGACCAACTTTAGGGTTACCTAAAAATGACGTTGTTGAACGAAGCGCGCCAACTGGAGGGCGAGCAAGGCTTCGGCTGTAAGAGAAACGAGCGATGACGTCTTCAACTACTTCGATGTTCATATCGATGCTAGGTAAAAACTCTTTGCTGCTACCTTCACCATTTGAGAAAGAGCGCTCATCAGCGTAAATGTATGACCACTCGTTACCGTTAACCCATTCCATTGCAACAGCAGGGCGCTCTAAGCTGTTTGCAGTAACATCCGTTGATTCGTAACGTAAACCCGCAGTGATGTTCACTGGCATACCGTTGAACTCTGTTTCGAAGTTAGCTTGTGCGTATACGGCTGTTGTTTCTTCGCTGACACGGTGATCGTCATCGATTGGACCTGATTGCACCATACCATTTACATCAGCAGGCCAGCTACATGCACCAATGCCGCCATCTGGGTGATCACAGTCAATGCTTTCTGCAATCGCAACGATGTCATCAAAATCAGCATCATAATAGTAATTTAATAGCTTATCGCTACCACCGCCAGAGAAACCGTCAAGTAAACCTGAGCTATCTACTCGAGTGAACATGCTGTCATCGTACCAATCAGCAGAGTTTAACCACCAACCAGCAGCTAGCTGACCTGAATAAGCAGTCGTGGTGCGGAAGTCGATTTTAGTGTGTGACATACCAAAGTTAATGCTCGAAAGAGCACCGCTGTCCTCATTATACCAAGTACCTTTTAGTTGATATTGGTCAAGGTCATTCGTGTTAGTGTCTTTGTTTACACCGGCAAAAAGCGTCCCCATGTCGCTAGGTAAAATTTCTGCTTGGCCATTAGTTAAGGTCATATCGATTAGCGGAATTTCGCCTTTGCTGAAGTCAGCCATTTTTTCGTCGATATTGACGGTTGGGTTTTCACACCATGAACATGAGGTGTTACCGATGATCATAAATGCATCATGGCCAATACCAACACCGGCACTTTCTGCCGATGAGTTGTGTGCATCAAACTCAATGTTTAAGTTGTCTGTTACTTGCCAATCAATGTTTAAACCAAGCGATTTATTTTCGTTGGTTGTCGCGCCACGATTTAAGTTTGTAGAGTAGTCACCACCAATCTCAGTTACTTGAGTGTAAGTACCGTTTTCATTGATAGTTGCAGCACTTACGTTACCGCCATTATTGAACCAAACACCAAAGCTACGACCATCTTTTTCAAACTCAAGCTTTGAATACGTGTAATCGACTGTCGCTGTAATACGGTCATTAGGTGCATATTGCAGCACAAGTTGGCCATTGGTACGTTTACGTGAATTGTCAGAAAACGCGTAACCAGCATTCTGCGGATACCAAGTAGCACCATCAGCGCGTTGGTTGTTATCTGTGACAGCTAAATCAGGAGATGATGAAATATCAACATTTGGGATCCAGTTATCAACCGCCATTGATTGTTCACGGTTATCACGCTCTTGCACTGAACCTGAAATTAAGATACCAAATTTGTCATCGTTGAATGTGTTGCTGTAAATACCTGAAAGTTCAGGTGTTACATCGCTACCTGTTTCGTTTGATGTATCGTGAACGGCTTTTGCGCCAATCGATGCGTGTAGGCCAGGATTAGAGAGAGGTTTTGCAGTGGTGATATTAACGGTTGCACCAATACCACCGCTAGGGATATCAGAGCGAGCTGTTTTGTATACTTCAACACCACTCACACTTTCAGTTGCGATATCACCAAAATCAAATGAACGACCACCGGTTGTTGGCATTTGACGATTGTTAAGCGTTACTAAGTTAAATTCAGGACCAAAACCACGAACTGTAATTTTGCTACCTTCACCGTTACTTCGGTCAATAGACACACCGGTAATACGTTGTAAAGATTCAGCTAGGTTGGTATCTGGGAATTTACCAATATCTTCTGAAGTAATTGCATCAACAACACCTGCAGATTGACGTTTGATATCCATTGATTTTACAAGACTTCCGCGAATACCGGATACTTGTATTACTTCAATATCACTCGCTTTGTCGGGCTGTTCTTCGGCGACAGCTGAGTGAGGAACTAGCGCGCTTAGACCCATTGCCATAGACAGGCTAATAGCAAGCTGCTTTTTCTTGAAAAGTGTGTGGTTCATGCAAATCTCCAGATTTGGTTTTAAATAATGTTGTCGTCTATTTTTTGTAAGCGCTTACATTTTTTTCCAAAAAAAATCGCCGAACCCGATTTTATAAATGTAACCGCTTACATTACGTTATTGGAAAGTAAAACAATCGTCAATATAAATAACGAGTTAAGATCAGGGTAAATTTCTATGCTTATGTTATTATTAGAAATATTTTATAAGTAAGTTTCTGTTTTTTAGGTACAAATCCTGCGGGTTTAAGCTGGAATGAGAAAAATATAGTCTTTTACATTTGTTAAATTGAGGAGGTTGCGTGCAATCAGTAAAATGGAATGGTGATGTATTCACCTCAAGTAAAATTATTTGTGTTGGTCGTAATTTTGCAGCGCATATTGCAGAGCTTAACAATGAAACACCCGCTAGTATGGTGTTGTTTGCAAAACCAAATAGTGCCATCACAGATATGCTTAATAGTGAACACTTAGGTGAAGCTTTACATTACGAAACTGAGCTTTGTTTTTTAGTTAAAAACAAGCAACTGGCAGCGGTTGGACTTGGCCTCGATTTAACCAAACGTGAACTACAAAGCATACTTAAAGAAAAAGGCCTACCTTGGGAGCGTGCAAAAGCCTTTAATGGCTCAGCATTGTTTACTGAATTTGTCGCTGTTAATGACAGCTTGCATTATCAATTTAGTCTAAAGATAGATGGTAAAGAAACTCAACTAGGTGACACAAAGCTAATGTTGTTTAACGCTGAGCAAATTTTAGCTGAGATCAGTGAATTTATGGACTTAGAGGATGGCGATATAATTATGACAGGCACGCCTGCCGGGGTAGGGAAAGTCGCGGCTAATTCAACCTTTGCTGTAACACTTATGGATGGTCAACAGGAGTTACTATCTCATCAGTGGCAGGCTCTGTAAGTGGGTCTAAAATGTAGCGCTGATAATAAGTTGAAAACTCAGGAAAGCTTTGTTCGAGCCAAGTGCGTTGGCTTTGCTGGTATCTCTCACTTGGCAACACCTTGTTTTTCAGCGCCTCATTAATCTGTACAAGTACTTTTTCGGCATAATGATTAGGCGCATTCGTTGAGCAACCAATGGCGCCAAAAACAATACTCTGTGCTGGATTAACGATGGTGAGTTTTTGAATATTCTGTAGGTTTTGCTGGTTGTAATAATCAGCAACAAATGGGTAATCAATAGTGTAATCAATGTAGCCGTGTTCTAGCTGTGATAGCAGAGCAAAATTTGGGCTACTGCCGTTACCACTTAGTGCTGCACTTTCGTAGAGTTTGGTATTTTTCGCAATCTTATCTAATTTACTGCCAAACTTACGCGCACTATTTTGACCATAAATAAAATTAGCATCAGTGAATAAAGAGATTAGTGGCACTGGATCGCCATGTTTTTGTTTAATCTTTAATGATTTTTCTTCAGTACTTAAAACACTGAATGGTGGGTACACTGTGGTTGGGATTGAGTAAGTAACATGATTATTTTTTTTACCTCGATGGATCATACAGGCATAGCATGCCATTTTCCCGTCAGCGAGATATTTACTGCCACGCTTTTGCGGTAATATCACTTTGCTGTGGTTAATTTCGGGTAAGGCTTCAATCAACATATCGGTAATTTCATTGCATAACCCACCATGGGGGTTAGCTTTGCTTTTCTCGATAAAGAAAGGCTTAGCATCATTTTCAAACCAGGTAATAGTGAGTTGTTCTGAGGCATCAGTTTTCGGGGCAAAGAACGCCCCCGCAACCACGCATAATACTTGTTTTATGTATTTACTCATCAACAACCTTGCAAGTTAAGTGCTAAGAATAACTATACACTATAGTATTAGGAAGCGTGTAGTTTGAATAGATAAATGATGAATAAGTATTGGTTTTCGTTTAATCCAATTGCTTCGCATTGAAGAGCAAGTTCAAGCATTTACCTATTCATTTTCTAGTGTTTTTTTGTATTCTTTAAAGCCAACCCCTGTCCAACGTTTGAATGCTTTGGCAAAAGCACTTTCATCTACATAGCCAAAGTACAAAGCAAGGTGTGCTTGATTCGCACTACCTTGGCGTATCAACTTCTTGGCTAGTTCACAGCGAACTTCATCACTTAACTTTTTAAATGAGTAGCCTTTTTCAGCAAGCTTACGATTTAAGTGCCTTTCACTCACAGCCAATAAATTACTTATTTGTTCACGTTTTAAATTGGGTTGCTTAAGTAAAATTGCACTGACTTTATCAACATAACTCTGTGGTTGCAGTTGCTTTAGTTGTTGCTCTGCCAGTGATTGCATTTGTTGTTGCACAGCTTGATTAACGTTACGTTGTTGCAATTGCCAATCATCATCATGATAAATTAAGTAATTTTCGTTGGTGTTAAAAAGCAATTCGGCGTCTCCAAAAATGGCGCGATAGCTTGCTATATTCCCTTGCTGAGAATGCGTAAATGCAACCACCTTGGGCTTTATTGGTGCACCAGAGATCCATTTCGCGCCACAGGCAACACAGGCAAGAACTGCCTCTATCCTTATTGCTGTAGGAGTGCTAAAAAAGGCATCAAAAGTGACTTTCCAGCCATTTTTTGAATGTGATTTACTAAACTTACCACCTTCACCTATTAAGGCTGAATAGGCAATTAAGCTGTCGACAGCATCACCTAGAGTCGGACAACTAAATAGTAAGTAGCCGAGCATATCGTAACTATCGGGCTTTAAACTTAAGGCTATTTTAAGACCAAGTTCATTGTCATTTAAATCTGTCAAAGCTTGCCAAAGCGCATCTTGTAGCGCCATCGGCAGTCTTCCTTCACTTGGGAATTTTTGAATTTGCTGGCATAAATTAGCATCTAATTGTACATCTAACGCGGGAAGAATATGCAAAATAGCCTTGCTAAAGCCAGGTGTTACGCTGTTTGTAGTCATGTGTGTTCTTCTTATTGTTGTGTGATTTTTATAGCACAACTAAGAAATGATGTCTCGTTTTAACTGGTTTTTGTCCTGTCATCGCTATTACAAGTTTTTAAAAAATAGTTAATCTGGTTGTCACACTTTGATTTATCTATGTAGGAATGAGTATGCATCCATACGTTGTAATTGGCGCAGGCCCAATGGGTCTTTGTACTGTTCGTCGACTAGCTGAGACTGGCATTGATGTGATTGGTCTTGAAGCACACAGTGATGTAGGTGGTTTATGGGATATTAATAGCCCAACCAGCACCATGTATGAATCAGCTCATTTAATTTCATCAAAGAGAATGACCGAGTTTGCTGATTTTCCAATGGCAGAACACGTCGCAACATATCCAAAACATGATCAAATGCGTGAGTATTTTCAAGCCTACGCTAAACATTTTGACCTCTATAAGCATTACCGCTTTGGAGCATGGGTTTCTCATTGCGAGCCAGAAGGTGAGTTTTGGCGAGTTAGCTATGTGCAAAATGGCCTGCAAAAAGAAATTTTAGCGAGCGGTTTATTGCTCGCTAATGGTACTTTGCATCACCCTAATCGGGGACAGTTCAAGGGCTCTTTTGCAGGAGAGCAAATTCATTCAAGTGAATATCGAAGTGCAGGCTTATTTTCAGGTAAACGTGTTCTGATAATTGGTTGTGGCAACTCTGCGTGTGATATCGCAGTCGATGCGGTTCATCGTGCAAAATCTGTAGATATGGTGGTACGCAGAGGTTATTACTTTTTACCGAAATTTGTCGCAGGCAGGCCTACAGATACACTTGGTGGTAAAGTGCGATTACCGAATAAATTGAAACAAATAGTCGATGGTACATTAGTTAGGCTTATTTCAGGCAAACCAAGTTCATATGGCTTACCTGATCCAGACTATAAAATGTATGAATCGCACCCTGTGGTTAATTCATTGTTTTTACATCACATTGGTCATGGTGATATCAAAGTTAGACCATCAATTGCTGAGTTAACCGAGGAGGGAGCCGCGTTTACTGATGGCAATAAAGCTGACTATGATTTGATTTTAGAAGCAACGGGTTACAAGTTGCATTACCCGTTTTTAGACCAAGCTCACCTTAACTGGCAGGGGGATGCTCCTCGCTTGTATTTAAATGTGTTTAATCCATTACATCAAAACTTGTATGTGATGGGGATGGTTGAAGCAACTGGATTAGGTTGGCAAGGCCGTGATGATCAGGCAAAGCTAGTTGCTAAAGTGATCCGAATGCAACTAGATAACCCTACTAAAGCGGCTAAGTTTGCTGAAAAAGTGAAGCGTAAAGCAGCTGTCAGAATTGACGGTGGTATGAATTATTTAGAGCTTGAACGCATGGCGTATTATGTTCATAAAGCTGACTACCTAGCGGCGATTAATGATGAAATGCGCCAATTAAAAATGGGATAAATGATGTCTCAAGCAAGCTTAATCACTTTAAACTTAATTTTGGCCATGATGATGTTTGGTATTGCGCTTAGTCTCAAACTTGCAGACTTTAAGCGTGTACTTAAGGCACCTAGAGGACCTATTACAGGGTTATTAGCTCAGTTTATTTTACTGCCGCTGATAACGTGGTTACTTACTTTAATGGTTCCTATGCCTGCTGAAGTTGCATTGGGACTTATTCTTGTTAGTAGTTGTCCTGGAGGTAGTTTTTCTAACATTGTTACTTTCCTAGCAAAAGGCAATACCGCGATGTCGGTAAGTATGACAGGAGTAGCAAGTCTTGCTGCAACTGTAATGACACCGTTTAATTTTATGCTTTATAGCAGTTTGAACCCAGATACGGCTGTGTTGCTGACCCAAATTAATGTCCCTGCAAGTAATATTCTTGTGATTGTTGCTCTAGTGCTGGCGTTACCACTAAGTTTGGGACTACTTGCAGCTAAATTGTGGCCTGTATTCGCAGCTCGTAGTGAACCCTTTTTTAGATTTATTTCTCTGCTTACCTTGTTCTTATTTGTATTAATTGCACTTACCAGTAATTGGTCCGCATTTATTGCTGGTGCCAGTATTTTTCTGCTGGCGGTGATTGTTCATAACGCGATTGCACTATTGGTTGGTTTTTCGAGTGCCAGAATTATGAAACTGAATAAAGCGGATACGCGTGCTATTACGCTTGAGGTAGGGCTGCAAAACTCTGGTTTAGGCTTGGGTATTATTTTTACTTTTTTCGATAATTTAACAGGCATGGCCATTATTGCAGCAGCATGGGGATGTTGGCATCTAATTTCAGGTATGGGGCTATGTTTTTACTGGCAACACCATGATCGTAAACACGGTATAAAGATCGCAAGTAATAAAGAGGTTCAATGTGGCTCATAAGATCATGATAACAGGTAGCCAAGGCTATATCGGCAAACGGTTAGTCGAGTCGCTATCAACACAGCATAAGCTGGTAGGTATTGATATTGTTGATCTCCCTCAAACTGGTTGTCATTACTATCAACTTGATGTGCGTGATACGCGACTCGCAGAAATTATGCTTGAACACAATATTACACATGTTGTGCACTTAGCGAGTATTTTACAACCGTCTAAAGATGCCGTTCGAGACTTTGATATCGACGTCAATGGCACTCGAAATGTGCTTGAAGCATGTGTTAAGGCAAATGTGCAGCATATTACGGTAACGAGTTCTGGAGCTGCCTATGGTTATCACGCTGATAACCCTAGCTGGTTAACCGAACAACATCCGTTAAGAGGTAATGCTGAATTTGCTTATAGCCATCATAAACGCTTAATCGAAGAGCTATTAAAAAACTATCGATATACGCATCCCCAGCTAAAACAGTTAGTACTTCGCCCGGGGACTGTGCTTGGTAAAACTACTAATAATCAGATTACTGATTTATTTAATAAGCCAAGAATAATTGCCATTAAAGGCAGTGACTCTCCTTTTGTGTTTATCTGGGATGAAGATGTCTTAGCGATTATTTTACAGGGGGTTACAGAAAATCGTGAAGGCAGTTTTAATTTAGCTGGTGATGGAGCTATGGGCATAAAAGAAATTGCTAAAGCCCTAAACAAACCTGTCATTGAGCTTCCTGCTTGGCTTTTAAAACTCAGCTTACGGGTCGCGAAGCTATTCGGAATGACCCAGTATGGCCCTGAACAACTTAATTTTTTACGTTACCGCCCAGTACTTTGCAATCAAGCACTGAAACAGCAATTTGCCTACCAGCCACAAAAATCGAGTAAAGAAGTATTTGCTTTTTATCTCACTAATAACATTAAGAGGCATCCATATGATTAATCCATCGTTACCCGTTGCTGTGATTACTGGTGCGGCTTCTGGGTTGGGTTTAGATTTAGCAAAACAGTTAGCAACTCAATATCAATTAGTATTGATTGACCTAGACCTTAAGCTGTTGCAAGAGCAATGCGGACAAATAATTAATGCGCAATTATATGGCTGTGATTTAGCGAACAAGGACGAGCTTGATGAGTTAATAACGCAGATCAAAGCTAAGCATTACTCAATAGCGTTACTGATTAATAATGCAGGGATTACGCATCGTTCTTTGGCTCGCATTACTCGTCCAGAGGTAATAGAAAAAGTAATGGCTGTTGATTACTTTGCGCCTGTACGTCTTGTGTCAGGCTTAATCGAACCATTACAGCAAGCACATGGCAAAATCGTAAATATCAGTTCTATGGCTGGATGGATGCCTGTTATGGCCAGAGCAGGCTATTGCGCAGCTAAATCTGCGTTACACCAATATTTCGAAACATTTCGCGCTGAAATGCGCCCAACGGGCGTGTCGGTGTTGATGGTATATCCTAGTTTTTTAGATACTCCGATTGATAAAAATGCATTAAATGGCGATGGCGGAAAAACCAACCATGCCCGCTCAATGGTTGGTAAAATGCGTACGAGTGACTGGATGGCAAAGCAAATTTGTGAGGCTATTCGACTTGATAAGCAACGGCTTTTCCCTGATAGATTTACATATTTTTCGGCGTTGTTATACCGCTTAATTCCACGTTTATACATGCATTTTATGGCACGTAAATTTGCCAGTGAGTGGGAGGTTGCGTAATGGTTTTAATAGGCTTAGGGGCGGCTATTATTTTTGCCTTTGCAGTGGAAGCTATGACTGGCTTTGGTAGCATCGTTATTGCCTTAACAATTGCAGCATTATTTATGGATATTCAGCAAGCAATGCTGTTACTCGTGCCACTTAATTTACTAATGACTTCAGTGATGGTGTTTAAGCTGCGTGCGTATATTCAGTTGAATTTGTTAGCAAAGCAGATTTTACCTCCAATGCTGCTTGGCACAATGATTGGTGCTTTACTAACGCCTTATTTTCCAGCGCAATTAACAAAAGTATTATTTGCTTTATTAATCATTTGGTTTGCGGGACGTGCCATTTGGCAAGCGTCAGCTATGCCTTTGAGTAAGCCTGTACAGCTTTCCGTGATAGGTGGTGCAGGTATTACGCATGGTTTATTTGCATCAGGAGGGCCTCTTCTTGTATATGCAATGGCTCGCAGTGGTTTAGACAAAACTTCATTTCGCGCCACGCTTCTAACTATTTGGCTTATTTTAAATAGCTGTTTAACTCTTTGGTTTCTCATCTCAGGACAATTAGCAGGGCAGTTGGGCCACTTTCTAATGCTCGCCCCATGTGTTCTGTTTGGGGCGCTTATTGGTAACTACTTTCACCATACAATTAATCAAACACAATTTTTACGCTTAGTCTTTATCACTTTATTACTGCTTGGAGTGTTGCTGTGCTTAACCGCACTGTGGCAGTGGTAGTAGGTGGCTATGTAAATTGCTGAATATCAGCACTCTCTGAGGAATTTGAATGCACACAAAAACAAAAATTAATGCCATTACCTTAGGAATAATCTTAGCAACAGGTAGCATGGCTGAAGTAAAAGCAGCAGATGACAAAGAACTTGAAGTAATCTTAGTTTCGGCCCAAAAACGTGTTGAAAGTGTCAAGGATGTGCCTTTATCGATCACTGCCATATCGGGTAAAGAGCTACAAAGTAAAAACATTAACGATAGTGAGGAGCTGTCATCACGTATAGCAAACTTTAATATCAGTCAGTCAGGGCAGGGCTACAATATCACTATGCGCGGTTTAGGCTCTGGCCCAAACCAAGGTTTTGAGCAAACCGTGGGTACTTATGTTGATGGCGTTTATCGTGGTCGTGCTTATCAAATGCGCAGCGCTTTTGTTGATCTCGAACGCTTTGAAGTATTGAGAGGACCACAATCAACGTTATTTGGTAAAAATACCACCGCAGGAGCTCTGAATATAACGAGCGCAGCACCCACTGAGGAGCTATCAGGTTATGCTAATCTTAGCTATGAGTTGAATAATGGCAGTACTTTTGATGGTGCTATTAGTGGAGGCGTAACTGAACATTTTCAGGCTAGAGCAGCGGTAAAAGTAATAGACCAAGATGGTTATTTTTACAATACACTGCAAAAGCGTGATGAAGTTGGGCGCGATGGGGTTTTTAGTCGTTTAACTTTGACTTGGCAGCCTTTAGAGAGCTTGGATGTCTCTTTGAAGTATCAACATGACGAAGAAGATAATATTGGTATCACACCCAGCCAGCCAGTTGCAGAGCCTGTATTATATAATGCGCCATTACCTGCCGTATTTGGGGATGTAAGTAGTTATGTAATCGGCGATAAGCTTAACAAGGGTTTGTCCACTTTAGGTGAAAATGAGCAAGGGGAGTTCAAGGCTGATTATTGGACTTTAAATGTTGAGTGGGATTTAGGCCAACACGTACTTAGTTCGGTAACAGGGTGGCAAGATTATACTATGTTGCAAAGTAACGATGGTGATCATGGCCCTGCACCTCTAACCTACCGCCAAGCGAGTGATGAAAGTTTTCAGCAGTTCAGTCAAGAGCTGCGTATTAGTTCGTATAATGATGGGCCGTTTAATTATATTGCGGGTCTATACTTTCAAACCACTGAACTCGACTTTTCTGAACTGTATCGAATTTATCCACTTAATGCGATAGGTCCACGTGATTATCAATCTGACAGCGATACACAAGCAGTATTTGCAAAGTTTGATTATCAATTTGCACCTAATTGGCAGGCATCATTAGGTTTACGATATTCGCAAGAAGATAAATCAGCATCAAGACGTTTAAGCATGATCGAGCTAAGCTCAGGTACACCTATCAATGATATGGCACAGGTGAATGTCCCAGCAACTTTGCAAGCAATGGGGTTACCTGCAGTTTTACCTACATCAATGTATTTAGGAGTTTTAAGCTCTCAACTAGGGCTTGAGCAACATCAAGTAAATGGTGAACGTAATGAAAATGAATTCAACCCATCGCTTTATATCACCCGTAAGTTTGATGATGCAATGGCCTATGTATCAATGTCGACAGGGTCTAAAGCTGGTGGCTATGACGCGAGAGCTAATTTAGCATCAAATTGGCAATTTGAACCAGAAAAAGTAATAGCCTATGAAATGGGCGCTAAATTTACCTTGGATGACGGTGCTGCTGATTTGAATATCGCAGTATTTAGTATGCAGTTTGAAGATTTACAAACATCAACATTTGATGGTGTTGCAGGTTTTTATGTTGAAAATGGCGCTGAATCATCAAGCCAAGGCGTTGAACTCGATGGTCGTTGGTTAATTGCCGACAACTGGCAGTTGTCAGGCAATATTGCGTATCTTGATTTTAGCTGGGATGAGTTTACAGGTGCCAAATGTTTTAACAGTGCGATGTATCAACCATCAAACCTTGAAAGCTCAGGTAAAACCTGTGACTTAAGTGGTAAAACAGGGGCGTATGCGCCTAAATGGTCGGGCAGTATTAACCTTGATTATATTAAAGAGTTTGGTTCAGCGATGGAGTTTACTTTTAATCTTGAGAGTGAATTTAAATCGCGTTATTTCACTAATTACGATCTAAATCCATATACAGCGCAAAGTGGCTACGGCAAAGTCAATATGCGTTTCGGTTTAATGGATTTAGAGTCTGGATGGTCTGTTGCATTGTTAGGTAAAAATTTAACTGACAAGATGACTAGTAGCTACAGTACAGATATGTCGTTCGCACCGTCAGGAATGTATGCAACATGGGTTGAGCCAGGTAGAAGTATAACTTTGCAAGCAGGGTATCGATTTTAACTAAGCTCATTGTGTGGTTAAAGCCCTGCATAATTAACTGCAGGGCTTTTTACTTAGAAAGGCATTGGATAGTTTTTGAATACCTGTGCCACTTTTTCAAGGGCTTCATCTGTTAAGTCAATTGAAAAAGCATCGATATTTTCTTTTAACTGCGCCATAGATGTTGCGCCTATGATTGTTGAGCTAACGCCATCTACTTGATTACACCAAGCAAGTGCGAGTTGTGAAGGTGTTAAATTAAAGGCGTTAGCAATTTCAACATATTCAGCAATCGCAGCTTGTGATTGTGGTGTGTCTCTGAATAGGCCATTACGTTGCACTAGTGTCCAACGGCTTCCTTCAGGACGTGCGCCATTTAAGTATTTACCACTTAGCATGCCGCCACCAAGGGGTGACCAAGGCAGATAAGCGATATCTTCGTGAATACATTGTTCTATTAAATATGGCCAATCTTTAGCGTGCAATAAACTAAATTCGTTTTGAATCGATACCATACGCGGTAGATTGTGTTGCTCACTTAAACGCAGGTATTGACTAATGCCCCAAGGAGTATCGTCCGATAAACCACAATGTTTAATCTTACCTGCCTTTACACAGTCATTCAGACCTTCGAGAATATCTAACATGCCAGCGATATTTTGCTCAGTGTTTGCCTCTGAAAAACGAACGATGCCAGGCCATTGTTTAGCAAAGTGTGGTGATGTACGGTTTGGCCAATGTAATTGGTATAAGTCTATAACATCAGTTTGGAGACGTTTAAGTGAAGCATCGACGGCTTCAACCACCGCCTGACGGGTAATGTCGCCTGCATCGCGTACCCAAGGTAAGCCGTTACCTGCAATTTTAGTTGCAATGACAAGGTCATCACGTTTGTCTTTATTACGCGCTAACCAATTACCGATGATCTCTTCTGTTTTACCGTAGGTGTCTGGAGAAGGTGGTACGGCATACATTTCTGCGGTATCAATAAAGTTAACGCCTTTATCTAATGCATAGGCGATTTGTTCATCGGCATCGGCTTGGTTGTTTTGCATACCCCATGTCATGCTACCTAAGCAGACACGAGATACATCAATACCACTTCGACCAAGTGGGCTATATAGCATAATAGATCCTTGTTAATCGCTAGAATGGGCTTTAAGTGCAGTTAATAACTCATCATTTAACTGGGCTTTTTTACCCGTTTTAAAATTAAACATAACCACTTGTGATGAGCCAATTGTTGTTACTGTGTCTTGGCTCTCACTAAATACAGTGTAATGCATCATAAAACGATCTTGTTCAATATCACTAATCTTAACACCAACATGCACTGTATCAGGAAATGTCACCGGACGTTTATAGCGAGCATTGTTTTCGCTGATCACCGGGCCGACACCTGTTACTTGTAAATCTTTAAGAAAGCCTAGTTGAGTAAAAAAATCGATACGGGCTGTTTCAAAGTAGCGAAAATACACCACATTATTGACGTGTTGCAGGGCATCCATTTCACCCCATGCAACATTAATTTTTGTTCTGATAGGATGTTGTTCTATAAACGATTGCATAGTAAATCTTAGTTGATTGTGAGAAAACTTAGGTTAGCAATATGCTGCTTTTAGCTCAAGGAAATTAGAAAAGTCAGTAGATTGTGCTAGATTTATAAGTTCACGCTTACGTAAAGTGTGAGCAAAATGAACACACATTAAAGGACCTTAATTATGCAGCAACTAACCTTGAGGGTGATAAAGTGGATCGCACTTTTCATCTTACTTGCTCTAGCTTTGCTCTGTTATAGCATGGGCACAATGTCAGGATTTATCGCTTTAATTGTCGTGGGCTTGTTATTAGAAGCCGCGTTTTGGTTATTTGGTTCACGGCTTATCAGCCGTAAAAAGCCAAACCAACAAACAAGCCAAACCTCTTAGCTTGCACTCTCAGGAAGTTTAAATATAATAACTGTATATATAAACAGTTGTTATATTCCTGATGAAAAAATTCATTCATATCGATATGGACTGCTTTTATGCAGCTGTAGAGATGCGTGATAACCCCGCGCTTGCCAATGTGCCACTGGCTATAGGCGGTAATAGTCGTCGCGGAGTGCTTTCAACAGCCAACTATATTGCCCGTAAATATGGTGTTCGCTCGGCGATGTCTAACTATCATGCCAAGCAATTATGTCCTGATTTGGTTATCGTGCCTGGACGAATGCAGGTCTATAAAGAAATCTCAACGCAAATTCGAGCTATTTTTGCAAAGTATACTGACCTTATTGAGCCTTTATCTTTAGATGAAGCCTATCTAGATGTAACCGACAGTACTGCTTGTAGGGGCAGTGCTACGCTGATGGCACAGCAAATTCGCCAAGAAATCTATGATACGACGGGGTTAACCGCATCAGCAGGCGTTGCACCGATTAAATTTATTGCCAAAATTGCCAGTGATGAAAACAAGCCTAATGGTCAGTTTGTCGTATTGCCTGATCAAGTTGATGACTTTTTGGCGAGTTTACCGCTTGGCAAAATTCCCGGCGTTGGCAAGGTGACATTAGAAAAGCTGCAACTTAAAGGGCTTTACACAGGGGCTGATGTGCGCGCGAAAGGGGTTAACTGGATGCAGCAACACATTGGTAACTTTGGCGTGTCATTATATCAAAAGTGTGCAGGTGAATACGTTGGCAAAGTCTCGACTGAGCGAGTACGTAAGTCACTCAGTGTTGAGCATACCTATGAATACAATAAAAATAATTTAGACGAGTGTTTAAGCCAGTTACCTCGTTTGATGGACGAATTAACTCGTCGCCTTGATAAACAGCAATTAAGCAACTGCATCAATAAGTTATCGGTAAAAGTAAAATTTGCCAACTTTGTTGTTACCAGTGCCGATCAAAGCCACCACCAATTAGACGAACGCATTTTTTCTGAGTTAATGAGCAAAGCCTATGAGCGAGGTAATAACCAGCCAGTGCGCCTGCTAGGGATAGGTGTCGGAATAAAGAGCCAAGCGCATGAGCATTTTCAGCTGAGTATATTAGACTAAAGGTTAACACCTTGGTGCTTGAAAGTTTGTTAGTGTCTAGTTGGGGTGCTAGGCCTATCTAGTTCAACACCTTAGACAACATTATAACTTAAAAAGAGAGATGACTATGCAATCGGTCGTAATCGTGCTGCTCGGAATAGTCGGTATGTTGTTCGGATGGTTCTTTTATTCGAAATTCATCGCCGAAAAAATATTTAAAATGGATGATAATTTTATCACACCAGCTCATGAACTTGAGGATGGTGTGGATTATGTGCCAACCAACAAAGTTGTGTTATGGGGCCACCATTTCACCTCTGTTGCAGGTGCTGCGCCAATTGTTGGCCCTGCGATTGCCGTATATTGGGGCTGGGTGCCTGCGGTACTTTGGGTGGTATTTGGTACTATCTTTTTTGCTGGTGTTCACGACATGGGGGCTCTATGGGCCAGTGCGCGTAACAAAGGCAAATCAATGGGCGCTTTATCTGAAAGCGTAATCGGTAAACGCACCCGTGCGTTATTTATGATTGTGGTGTTTTTAGTGCTGCTGATGGTGAATGCGGTATTCGGTGTGGTAATAGCCAAATCATTTGTATCACAGCCTAACGCGGTATTCCCTGCTTGGTCAGCGATTGTTGTGGCCTTAGTAATTGGCCAGTTGCTACGCCGTAAAGTGTCGTTAATTCCGCTTTGTTTAATCGGTGTAGCGATTCTTTATTACACCATTTACCTTGGTAGTAGCATGCCGATTGCGTTACCTGATGAAATGTTCGGCTTAAGTGCTAATGCGAACTGGATCATTATCTTATTTATTTATGCGGCTATTGCTTCATTATTGCCGGTATGGATGCTGTTACAGCCACGTGACTTCATCAACGGTATGCAGTTATTAGTGGGATTAGTGCTGCTTTATGGTGCGGTATTTATTTCAATGCCTGATATCACAGCGCCTGCGTTTAATACCCAAACGGCGGTAGATACACCAAGTATTATTCCATTGCTATTCGTGACCATAGCCTGTGGTGCGGTATCTGGTTTCCACGGTATTGTGTCATCAGGTACTAGCTCTAAGCAGCTTAATAAAGAAACTGATGGTCGCTTTGTTGGTTACTTAGGTGCAGTAGGCGAAGGTATGCTTGCGCTTATTACATTGGTTGCAGTAAGTGGTGTTGCACTTGCGGTATCACCAGAAGAATGGCACGAAATATACAGTCACTTAGGTGCCGGTAGTGTGAGCGCCTTCATTAATGGTGGCGCTAACTTAATTGAAAATGGTTGGGGTATCTCACAAGAAGTGGCATCAACCTTACTTGCTGTAATGGTTGTGTTATTTGCGGGCACTACGATGGACTCTGGCGTGCGTCTGCAGCGTTATATCATCCAAGAGTGGGGCGATATTTATAATATCAGTATCATTCGTAACGGTATTGTAGCTACGCTAGTTGCAGTACTTAGCTGTTTATTACTTGCCTTTGGTGCTGGTGGTGCTGACGGTAGCGGCGGTATGATCATTTGGCCGTTATTCGGTTCGACTAACCAAATCCTTGCAAGCTTAACCTTACTGGTTATCTCGGTAATGCTAATTAAAGCGAATCGTCCGGCTAAATACACCTTGATCCCAATGAGCTTCGTATTAGTTATGGCGTTCTTTGCTGGTGTTATCAAACTTGGTGAATACTACCAACAAGGTAACTGGTTACTGGTGACACTTGATTTGTTAGTGCTGGTAGTGAGTGTTCTGGTTATGCTTGAAGCTTGGTCTGTGATTGTTAAACATCGTAAAGATTCAACACAGGTTACAGAGCAGTAAACTTAGCTTGCCAGCCTTATAGTTAGCTATCTTACTCGGCTGGCAATAGCGCTCTAAATCAATGATAATAAGGTCCTATGTTTCTAACAGCAGGACCTTTTTTATGGCATACCCTCATGCAGTTGCAGCCCCTCAATTAGCGGATGCAGATCACGATGCATTGATTATTATCGGTGATGATTTTTCTTCTTTAGCGGACGCAAGCTTAAGCCAAGCTATTAACACTCAACAAGCTGTAGACGCGCGTATTGGCAAACAAGTAACATTACTTGTAGTTGACTCAAAACGTGTTATTTTAGCGCCTACAGGTCCTCTAAACCGTGATTATGATGATGTACGTCGTTACTTTGACGCGGCAAAGCAAGGTGTACTAGAAGCGAAAGCATCGGGTAGCACTCAGCCTGCTATTTTACTTGCAAATGTAAATCAAGACAGCCGTTACAAGCATGCCCTTGAAGTGGCGTATTTAGGTGCTTGCCAAGCGCTGTGGCAACCTCTTGAAGCACGTGAGTTCCACGGTCAGGCGATTGAACCAATCAGCCAAATTAGCCTAGTGGGCGCAGATGACGCGATGAGCAAAGCCCTTAATGCCATTGCAGCAGGTCAATACGCTGCACGTGACTTATGTGGTACAGAACCTGAGCGTATGGCACCACCTCGTTTTGCAGATTATTGCGTTGAGTTATTTGCAGGTAGTAAGGTGTCTGTAGAAGTGATTTCAGATATCAACACCATCGATAAAGATTACCCAATGATGAGCACCGTAGCACGCGCATCTTACGCTGTTGAGCGTCATCACCCACGAGTTGTAAAGCTAGAGTATGTTCCTGAAGGCGACGTTGAGCGCACCTTAATGTTTGTTGGTAAAGGTTTAGTTTACGATACCGGTGGTGCAGACCTTAAAGTGGGTGGCTTTATGGCAGGTATGAGCCGCGATAAAGGCGGTGCAGCTTCGGTTGCAGGTTTTATGAAATCAGTAGCTGACTTTGCTCCTAAAGGCGTAAAAGTAATTGCTTACTTAGCCGTAGTTCGTAACTCAATTGGTTCTGATTGTTTCGTACCGGATGAAATCATTACCAGCCGTGAAGGTGTTCGTGTTCGTATCGGTAACACAGATGCTGAAGGTCGTTTAGCAATGGGCGACTTACTAAGCGAAATGAAAGATCGCGCCCTAAACGAAGTGAACCCTGAGCTATTCACTGTTGCAACTCTAACCGGTCACGCAGCACGTGCGATGGGTCCTTACAGTGCGTATGTTGAAAATGGTCCTGCTCGTGCAGCTAAAATTTCTCGTCAAATTGCTGACCTAGGCGATTTATGGGCTGATGGTGCAGAAGTATCACGCAGCCGCCGTGAAGATTATGACTTCATTCGCCCTCGAACGTTAGCTGACGATGTATTATCAAGTAACAATGCAGCTTCTGCAGTGACAGCTCGTGGTCACCAATTCCCAATGGCATTTTTAGCAATTGTTGGTGGTTTAGATAAACATGGCACTGAATCTGAAAAGCCATTACCGTATGTTCATATGGACATCGCAGGCAGTGGTGTAGAAGGCGGTGATTGGCAACATGGTAAGCCTACCGCAGCAACAGTAAGCAGCTTATTCGCTCGTTATTGTTTATAAGCTAAAAGCTATAAGTTTGAAAAGCCCCGCACAGCTGTGCGGGGCTTTTTTTGTGGTGTTAGTCGAGCTTGAAACGGTTAACGACATCACTTAATGCTTGTGAGCTTTGCTTTAAGTTTTCACTGGCGTTTGAAAGCCCTTCGGTATTCGACAGTGATTGCTCAGTTGATTGCGAAAGCTCATTAATCCGTAAATTAACCTCATCTGCGGCGCTGGTTTGTTGCTCGGTAGCGCGGGCGATTTGGCTGTTCATATCTTTGATAATAGTGACAAGTCGCTCAATCTCACTCAGTGAACTATTTGCTTCACCTGCCTGTGAAACGGTTTCGCTTGATAATTGTTGGCTTGCCGATACAGCATCAACAGCAGCTTGTGCGCCGGTTTGTAGTTTACTGATCATGGCTTGAATTTCGTCAGTACTTTTACCTGTGCGACTTGCTAATGTACGTACTTCGTCAGCTACAACAGCAAAGCCTCGACCTTGCTCGCCAGCACGAGCCGCTTCAATAGCAGCGTTGAGTGCCAGTAAGTTGGTCTGCTCTGCAATGCTGCGGATAACATCAAGTACTGAGCCTATGTTGTTACTCTCTGCAGCGAGGTCGGCTGTTACCTTACTAACTTGTTCAATATTATGCGACAGGGTCTCAATGGCGGTAATGGTCTTGTTAAGAACCTGCTTACCCGCTTCTGCATTTTGCGCGGCTTCATTAGCGGCATGCTCAGCTTGATCGGCATTTTGACTGACATCGTGAATTTGATGAGTCATTTGTTCCATTGCGGTTGCTACTTGAGTCGAGCTGTCGTTTTGTAGCTCAATAAAAGAGTGATTTGTTTTACTGGCATCATCAACGCTATGGGCAAACTGATTTACTTGATCTGCATTGTGGGCAACATGTTTCAGTGACTCACGCATTTTTGCGGTGTACAAATTAAAGTAGCGCGATAAACGAGATACTTCATCATTGCCATTTTCATCAAGCTCTTGGGTTAAGTCGCCTTCACCTTGTGAGATGTCTTTCATCATGTCGGCAGCAAGTTGTGTCGGTCGAAGAATGCTATTGGCAATTAGGTAGCTTAGCGCAACTAGTAGGGCAATGATCACTAGCGCGGTAATAATCACATGATTACGTAGCGAAGAGAATGCCTCTTCAATGGTATCGATGTAGACACCAGAGCCTACAATCCATTGCCATTTATCAAAGCCTTTTACGTAGGCAATTTTATCAACTGGCTCGTCTTTACCTGGCTTTGGCCATTTATAAGGAATAAAACCTTCACCTTGTTTTTTGACAATATTAACCATGTTGACAAATAACGGCACGCCGTCTGGATCTTTACTGCCGGCTAGTGATTTACCATTTAATTCGGGCTTAAATGGGTGCATGACCATAACGGGTTGATAATCATTAATCCAAAAGTAATTGTTATCGTCGTAACGAAGTGCAGAAATTGTTTCGAGGGCTGCTTGTTTGGCTTGTTGTTCACTCAGCTTACCTTGCTCGAATAAAGCATAGTTATGCTCGATAATAGAGTGAGCAGACTCAACAAGGTTTTTGGTTTTTATGTATTGCTCTTGTTTTAGCGAGCTAAACTGCTGCATCAAACTTGAGACACTCAAAAATATTAAACCTATCACTACCACACTCACTAACATGGCGAGGCGCTGAAAGATCGTAAAACGGCGTAAGTAATTCATGTGTATTCCTTCGTCATGCTCTTAAGAGCAATGTATTAAGCGTAGCCAAAATAGGTCGAAAATCTAGTTAAATAGTAGAATACATTGAGACAAAAAAAAGGCTGATTTAACAATCAGCCTTTAGTCTAAGTTACCGAAATTAAAAGTGATTACTCAACGTTAAAGTGTCGGTTAAAGAAACTTGTGATAGTTTGGTGTAAGTGCGTTTGTACGCTTTTGCCACGTAAACTGTGTTTTGAGCCTGGGTAAGTCATCATTTCGAACTGCTTTTCTTGATCTTGCAGTTGTTTGAATAACTTAGTGGCATGAGTGAATAACACGTTATCATCAGCCATCCCGTGATAAATCATCAGCGGGCCTTTTAAACCTTCAGCATAAGGGAAAACAGCACTTGCTTCGTAACCTTTAGCATTCGTTGCAGGGTGACCTACATAACGCTCTGTGTAGTGAGTGTCGTAGAGTGCCCAATCAGTTACTGGCGCTCCAGAAACACCCGCTTTGAAGTAATCGCCCGCTTTAAACATGGTCATAAGCGCCATGTAACCACCGTAGCTGTGGCCATAAATGCCAATACGCTCAGGATCAACGTAATCAAGGGTACGTAAAAACTCAACGCCTTTGATTTGATCTGCTACTTCTGCAACACCTAAATGTTTATAAATTACGTCTTCAAACTTTTTACCACGGTTGTATGAACCACGGTTATCAAGTTGGAAAATAACATAGCCTTGTTGTGCCATGTACTGGAAGTACAAGTTTTTACTACGCCAGCTGTTCGTTACACGTTGGGCATGAGGACCGCCGTAAACGTTAACAATAACCGGGTGCTTTTTACCATCTTGGTAATTAGTTGGCTTGAATAAACGATAATGCATGATTTGCCCGTCTTCAGCCGTTAACGTGCCGTACTCTGGAGTGATTAAATCAGCTAGGTAAGGCGTTAATGGGTGTGATTTATCTAACTTGTTTTCTTCAAGCCAAGTGATAAATTCGCCATTAATTTTACGTAATGCCGCAGAGCCAGGCTTATTCACTGATGAGCTGTTATCGATAAAGGTTTTGTTATCTTTAGCAATTACTACATTGTGGTAAGCACCAAGCTCAGTTACACGTTTAATTTCGCCTTTTTTGAATAGCGGTACGCTGTAAAGGTGGCTCTCGAGAGCTGTGTCTTTACGACCCGCAAAATAAACGATGCCTTTTTTCTCGTCGATACCTTTTAAGCTATCAACTACCCATTCACCTTGGGTGATTTGACGGATCATTTCACCGTTTGTGCGATATAAATAAAGGTGTTTAAAACCGTCGCGCTCAGATGCCCAAACAAAATGTTTTTTATCGTTTAAGAACTGCAAATCAAAGTGCAGGTTAATCCAAGTATCGCTGGTTTCTTTTAGGGCAACTGTTTGCTTTTTAGTTTCGCTATTATAAAAACGTAATTCTAAGTTATGTTGCGAGCGGTCTTGCCACTGGTAAGAAAGCGTTTTGTTATCTTTTAACCATTTAGCTCTGGCAATATAAATATCTTGCTCGTCGCCTAAATCAACCCAGTCGGTTTTTTGATTGTTGATGCTCACAACACCTAACTGGATTTTAACGTTGTCGGTACCAGTAAACGGGTAGCGTTGGTTGAAAAGCTTTACTTCATCAGCGTAAATTTCATTACGAATAGCTTCTTTTACTGGGCTCTCATCAACACGGGTATAAGCGATTTTAGATTCATCACCTGACCACCAGTAGCCAGTCATACGGCCCATTTCTTCTTGCGCAACAAACTCGGCCATACCATTTTTAATTACGCCGCCGCCATCTTTACTTAATTGGATTTCTTGACCCGTCTTTAAGTTAAGAGCGTACAGGTTTTGCTCACGAATAAATGACACATAGTGCCCTTTTGGTGAGAAACGCGCATCGGTTTCAAATGCTTCTGTGTCGGTTAATTTACGGCTTTTAGCTGAATTAAGCTCATAATAGTAAAGGTCGCCATTAAGCGGGAATAAAAGCGCTTTACCGTCTTTTGACCACTTATATTCTAAGATCCCTTTGCCGAAAATACGCTGGCGCTCACGGCGTGCTTTTTCTTCGTCAGATAAGTTTTCAGGGCCAGAAAATAGTGCTGCAGAATCAACTAATAGGCGGTTTTTGTTATCTTTTAAATTGTACTCCCATAAGTCGTAGCGGTTGTAATCATCCGTTTTACCTTGCAGGTAAGTTACACGACTGCCGTCTGGAGAAAATTTAAGTTGTACAGGGGCTTTGCCTGCTAAGCTTGGATCGTCAAAAATACGTTCAAGAGTGAGGGGGTCAGCGGTCACACTGAATGCTGTTGCCACGACTGGCAAAGCAAGTGAGAGAGATTTAATTTTTTTTAGCACAGGAGTACCTTCGCTCGAATAAAAACTGCAACGATGGTAATGGTAAGCTTAGTCAACTGCAACAAAATGCTATAAAGTAGGGTATGTTTACCCAATATCAAAGGATTTATTGATGAAAAATACTGACACGCCGTTTTCTTTGGCCCCAGAATTACAACGCGACTGCATCGAACTTGCTGATTGGCCACTGTGTAAAGTATTGCTGATGAATGATAGCCAATACCCTTGGTTTATTTTAGTGCCAAGAGTCGCTGGTGTTAAAGAAATTATTGATCTTTCTGAAGAACTACAAATTACCTTATTACAAGAATCGGGCAAACTCAGTAAACTATTACAACAGGTATTCAACCCAGACAAACTAAATGTGGCGGCATTGGGTAACATGGTGCCGCAATTACATGTTCATCATATTGCACGTTTTACAGCCGATGCGGCTTGGCCAACACCAGTTTGGGGAAAATTACCCGCAGTGCCTTACACTGATGAACAAATTTCCGCATTAAAAGCGCATTTTTAAACTATTTGTTCTAGTAAGATTGGACTAAGCTAAATGAGTGATGCGTAAAGGGGTACAGAATAAATGAAACACACAGTGTTTGCCATGTTGCTTATTCTGAGCTCTTTTTCGTGTTTAGCAAAAAGCTATTACTTTGTTGGTAGTCATTTTCCTGCGATTTTAGAACAAGAGCAGCAGGGCACAGTGGTTGGCTTAGGTGCCGATATTGCCCACGAAATTTGCAGGCGTTTAGGGCACGAGTTGGTTATCGATATCATGCCACTAAAACGCGCTTTAAAAATGGTAGAGCAAGGTCAAGCTGATGCCATTATAGGTCCTTACAAATCTATTATACGTCAGCAGTATATGCAATTTAGTGACTTACCTTTTTACGAAGACCCGATTGTTTTATATACCAAAAAGAACAATGATGTGACTTGGGTTGGAAACTTTGCCAGTTTACGAAAAGATATTATTGGTACCATTCGAGGTTGGAACTATGGTCCTGAATTTAAACGTAACGAGGCAAATTTATCGCTATCTGAAGTGGGTAATGTGCGGGCTAGTTTTTTACAGTTGATGCATAACCGAGTTGATTTAATACTTACCCATCCTCGCGCAGCAATGCCTGTGATCGAAAGCTTAGGTATCGATGATAAAGTCATAATGTTATCGCCGCCGGTGACGGTTAATCAGGGCTACTACGGCTTTAGTAAGCAACGCGAACTCGATGAATTTATTGAAGCTTTTAATACTGAGTTTCAAAAGATGCTGATCAACGGGGATATTGTAGAGCTAAACTCCAAATATGGTTTGAACTTCATCGCACACTAGTCGTGTTTTACTAGGGGTCAGGCAATAAAAAACGCTGCAATTGCAGCGTTTTTAATATTAAAGAAGCATTAACCTTAAAGGCCTAATACTTCTTTACCTTGTTTGAAAGTAACATCAACAGGGATGTTAGCTTGGCTTAGTTTTTCTAAGTCTTTAGCTAGTTCAGCTTTGATATCGCCATGAGTTGCGATTAGCTGATCAACTTTTTGGTAATCACCGTCACCTTGAATAGTAAGGATTAGGTTAGATAGTTTCTCCATTGCTTGACTCATTTTCTCCATGTTAACGCTGTATAAGCCGTCAGCATTTTTAGAGAAGGCGCCTTCTTCAGCGAAGAAGTTAAAGCGGATCATGTTCGCTTTACCGTGTGCGCTTGATGCACCAAAACGCACTGAGCGGAAGATACCGGCCATAAAGGTGATGTAGTAATCTTCTAATGTGCCCTCTGTGATCTCACCTTTCTTAAGCAATTGCTCAACCATGTAAAGACCTAAGATATCCGCTTTACCTTCTTCAAGGGCACTTGCATGCTCTTGGAGTGATTGGCGAACAGTTCCTTTACCAGTGATCGTGTTTTTAATACCTAAACCGTGCGCTACTTCGTGGAACATAGTGTTTGCGAAGAAAGCATCAAAGGTAATGTGTTTACGTTGTTCAGGAACAATTAACTGCTCTGAAATTGGCACTAAGATTTTATCGAATTTAGCGCGCATTGCGTTTTTAAGCTGTAAACGACGTGTGCCTTTTTCTAGCTGTACTTGTTCATCATTTGGCAGGTTGATAGCAATTGTTTTACTACCTGCATTTGAGTGGCCTGCGTAATACACAACATCATAAGCATTTAGGTCAGCATCAGAGCCAGGGACTTCTTGTTTGTATTTTTCGTCTACAGGTAAACCTTTTTGTAGCTCAGGTAAGAAAGCGGCAAATTTAGCTAAGCGCTCGCTCCATGCTAAATCTTTAATAAGTACATAAGATTCATACGCTGCACGGTAACCGAATAGTTGATCTTCATAAGTTTCGATAGGACCAATAACCACGTCAATTGGATTATTCTTCATATCCATCCATGCAAAATCAGAAGGTTGGAAGTCATCACTTACTAGTGCTTCTGCGCGCATGCTAAGATAGTTAGCGAATTCTTTGTCATCAGCAAGCGTACTTGCTTCACGTAACAAGTTAGCTGCTTTTTCAAGTTCTTGTGCGTACTCAACTGAGTAAGCCACACTGTAAAGCTGGCCTTTTTCGTCACGTTTTATCACCGAATAAAGACCTGTTTTGTCATCAACCGTTGCGTTGTTTAACTCTTCTTTAGTGATATCGCTTGGATAAAATTCAGCACCTAGTGGTTTTTCTTCATAGCCCGATAAGAAAACTTGGTCGCCGTTTAAGCGATCCCAAGGGCCATAGTTGATATCTGCAAACTTCTGAACTTTTTCATCATTAATTTTTGCAAGGAAAGCGTCTTTGTTATCACCAAATGCTTGACGCCAGAATAGCTCATCCATAATTTTTGATGCATCAATTAATTTGCCAACCATTTGCTTTTGGTTGTCGCTTAAATGGCTTAGGTCAGAAGTAAGCGTGAAGTCTGTGTATATGTCTAAACGGCTTTTCTCTGCATTGATTAGTTGTGGGTTGTTTTGTTCAGTACTTTGTTTTGTTTGCTCTGCAGCAGGCTTAGTTTGAGAAGTGCTAGCTTGCTCGTCAGAACATGCACCAAGAAAAACAGCACCTGATAAGATAAGTGCTTGGCTAATTTTATTTAATGTCATTTTTTTGCCCGTTAAAAAGTGAGAGTCATTGCTTAGAAAACGAAAAGTCTATGCATTAAAGCAAACCTGACATATATATGGCAAGTTTACTACGCTAGAAGCAATATTTATTTATGAGTTAGGAAGTTAAAAAATATAAAAATAGATAATTTCTGTGAATTTCTTAACTTTAGCGCTAAGTTAGACAATACTAAAACTATAACTAATCTAATAATGTCAGTCATTAGTCTGTCTTTGTTTGGGCGGGCTAATCCAAGAGGATGGCACACATATGTCAACAGAAAATGCATTACTGACCATATTGGTCGACAGAATAAATAACGACACTTTAGTGTTACCTACCTTACCGGAAGTTGCAGTAAAGGTTAGGCAAGCCGCGGATAACCCCGAGGTAAACTTGATGGATATGGCAGATGTCATTTCTCATGATCCAGCATTATCAGCACGAATGATCAAAGTTGCGAATAGTGCATTTATGGGGCGCTCAGTTAAAGTCACAAATCTACACCAAGCGGTAACACGAATTGGTCTTCGTCAAATCAAAAACATTGCTACCGCAATGGCAATGGAACAGCTGTTTGTATCGCACAATGAGCTGATCAAAGGCTATATGGACAAGGCATGGCAAAAAACGCTTAAAGTAGCGTGCCACTCAATTACCTTAATGGACTTCTTTTTACGCAGAAACAAGCAAACCTCGCTTAATCGCGACACAATCACCTTAGCGGCATTAGTTTATAACATTGGTGTACTGCCAATTTTAACTGAAGCCGAAAAGCACCCAGAGGTGTTCGCAAACCCAAGCTTCCTTGCACATGCTATCCAAAAATTAGGTGGTAAAGTAGGTGGTGCAATTATGCGTGCTTGGGGCTTTACTGATGAGTTTGTAGAAGTTGCTGAAAGTTGGGCAAATCCAAACTATCGTCCAGAACATATCTGCTATGTTGATTTCATTCGTATTGGCGCAATTTTAGAAGGGATTTTACAGGTTTCTGATAAGTCTGCAGCATTACAAACCTACATGGATAAAGGCGTGATTGAATCACTTGATATGTTCAGTGAAGATGAATATCACGATATGCTTAACGAAGTAAAAGCGATTTTTACTGACTAATTTAAACAAAAAGCGCGACTTAGTTAGTCGCGCTTTTAGTGTTAATTAACCTAAGAGTTAATTTTATAAATCTTCCTTGTCGCCTAAGCCTTGAGTCAGCTCTTCTAGCATTTGCTTAATTTCTTCTGACGCTAAGATAAAGTCAGCATCAAGTTTTACTGCCATATCTTCTTTTGGAATGTCAGCGTTTTCTTCTTTTAGTGTTTCTGAGTAGCTTAAACGTTTAATCGAGCCATCGTTTTGCAGCATGAATTTGACGCGCTCTTGCCAATCAAGAGCAAGCTTAGTTACACGCTTACCATTTTCTAAATGAGACTTAACTTCGTCACATGATAAATCATGGCCTTTTAATTTAACCTGAGCGCCACTGTCATCTGCTTCTTCAAGTTCTGCATCGTTACCGATTGAAAAGCCTTCAGGCGTACTGAAATTAGTTAACCAATCAGTTAAAAATACATCTAAATCATAATTAGCAAATGCAGGTACGACAGGAAGTGTGCCAAGTGATTTACGAAGTAGGGCTAAAAGCTCTTCTGCTTTATTAAAGCTTGCGCTGTTAACAACAACCCAGCCATTCTTTTGGTCGATAAACGCAAACTGTAGGCTCGATTTTTTGAATGCTTGAGGTAGTAACGTGTGTAGAATATTTTCTTTTAGTTCGTCTTTTTCTTTTTTCTTAACTGGGCGGTTTTCTTCCGCTTCTATTTGCTCAACTTTTTCTGCAACCATTTCATTGATAACGGCAGCTGGCAGCACTTTTTCTTCACGCTTTGCGCATACTAAAATGCTGTCTTGAGAGAAGTGAGACAGGGTTTGCCCATGCTTACCAAACGCTTTTGTCCAACCAAAAGTTGAAAGCTCTTGGCCGGTACATGAACGAAACAGGTCTTGCTCTAGGGCTTTGTCGAAGTCTTCTTGAGAGTATGAAACGTCTTGTTTAAAACGGTAACAGATAAGGTTACTAAACCACATAATTAGGCTAATCCTTTCAATAAATTTGCCCAATCATAGCAATAAAAAACTGATGCCGAAATGAATCATTTCGGCATCAGCTCTATTTGCTTATGAGTTAAACATTGAAAGAGGTTTTGGCATGTTTTTCGGAAAACTAATATGGTAGTGCAAGCCTTTACCGACTTCGCTTGATACCTCAATATCGCCACTTAGGGTTTGTTTAACGAGGTTAAAGGTAATATGTGTGCCCAAACCACTGCCGCCTTGGTCGCGTTTAGTAGTAAAGAATGGGTCGAAGAGCTTTTCTAATTGCTCTTTTGATACGCCATTACCATTGTCTTTAAAGTCGATGACAACTTCGTCATCTTCTTCTTTGATAACAATATCAATAACACCACTTTCAATACCTTCAAAACCATGAATGAGTGAGTTCATAATCAAGTTTGTGAAAATTTGGCTGATAGCACCCGCAGGTAGGTTAAGCGTTAAATCATCAGGGCAATCTAAATTAATGTGATGCGATGTTTTTTTGAGTTTTGGATGTAAAGAGCGGATCACTTCACCTAAATACTCTTTAAAATTAATTGTTCGTACCGCTTCACTGGCTTGGTCTACTGCAATTTGCTTGAAGCTTGCAACCAGCTCAGAAGCACGGTCTAAGTTACTGGTGAGTAAGCTGGTGCTTTGTTTAGCATCATTAATAAATTCTTCCAGTGCTTTTGGCGACAGAGTCTTATCTTTGTAAGCTGCTTCAATTTGGTCTAAGCGCTCTTGTAAAAAGGAAGTTGCAGTAACACCAATCCCAATAGGTGTATTAACATCATGAGTAATACCTGCAACTAAGCCGCCTAATGCAGCCATTTTTTCTGAGCCTACTAAGCGCTCTTGTGCCATATTAAGTTCATCAAGGTAGCGTTGTAACTCAGTTTGCTTAGTTATTAGCTCTTGTTCAGTTTGCTTACGTAAATCGATTTCTTCAGTAAGTGTTAGCTTTTGTTTTTCAAGCTCGTATTTTTGTTGCTGCAAGTCCATCATAGCTTGGCTTAGGTTTGATGTTTTGCGTGCGACTTCTTGTTCTAACTGCAAGTTATGTTGGTCGAGCTTTTCATTACTTATCAAAAGTTCTTTTTGGGTATGTTCGAGCTCTTCACGGTAAAGTACCACTTTATCAATTAAGCGGTTGAAAGATTCTTCCATTACTTTTAATTCGTTATGCTCAACGGTTTTGATCTCGATATGGCGACCTTCTAAGTCGTTTAGTTCTAGATCTTCAATTTGTTCTGTGAACTGTGCCAATGGCTCGGTTAAGCGCTTTCTAAATGCGAGTAAGAAAAGAATGATCAAAAAGGTGGTTTTGATCATCGCATTTCCGATTAAAAAATAGATAGAAATCATGATGCGGCTAAATACCACTTCACGGCTTGAGAATAGGGTTACGTCGCCTACTTGGGTTGTTTTACCCGAGAATTCAAAAATAAGTGGGAATGTATAACCAAATAAACCCGACGGCGTATCTTCGATAATTGCTTCTTCTTGAACTAACTGTTGACTGTAAAGCTCATGAATATCTAACGAACGCCCTAATTGTGAGAGTACCTCACCACTATCATCACGCACAATAATGCCTTCGATCATAGGGATTGCCAGTAGGCCCTCAGCCGTCGTGATGGTTTGTTTATCGTTCAGTTCCCAAATTGCACGGGTTAAACTACGGCTAAATGTTTTTTGTAAAGTAGTTAACTCGTCGCGAATGTAATCTTTTGTATTAACGTACTCAGCAATAACCTGTCCACACGTCACCACGAAGGTTAGTAAAAAGTAGACAGAGAGCACATTTGTTAATAATTCTTTTGACAGGCTTTTTTGTAGCATGGAATATCCATAGCTCCTTGGTGACAATTGTAATACATTCAGCTAGTTCTAAAGTTAGCTAATAAATGGTTAAAAAGAAATAAATATATCCTTTTTTACTGGAACATTTATAAATTGTTAGTATTTTTTGAAAAAGCTTAGCCTTACTGCGCTTTAAAAATTGTGTTATAAATTTATTTCACCTTTAACTTTTTTAACATTAGCCTTTTTTAATGTTGTATTTGCTACAGCAAAGATTTTTATTTCATGAATAATCCTAATTTTTCAGTACTGGTCTGTGATGACTCAAATATTGCCCGCAAGCAGGTAGTGCGCTGTTTAGGGGATTGCTTGAATGCAGATATTCAACAAGCAACCAATGGGCGTGAAGCACTTGCGTTACTGCGCGAACATAATTTTGATCTACTCTGTTTAGATTTAACCATGCCTGAACTGGATGGAGTCGCTGTGCTTGAATCTATTAAAGCAGAGAAAATAGAATGCTTTGTAATAGTTATTTCGGCTGATATTCAGACTGAAATGAAGCAAAGAGTAGTAAAGTTGGGCGCCATTGATTTCATTGATAAACCAATAGATCTTGTTCGTCTAAAAGCAACTTTGCATAAATTTGGTATTCATTAATCTTTTAAATAACACAAACGCATAATTTATCTTTTCTTTAAGGGTTGACAGCCTGACTACATTTAAGGCAGTCTAGAGTCTATGAAAACATTTAATCACGCAACGACCATTATTATTACAACCATCATCCTTACTGGATAGTGGCATAGGTCGGTGTAACAAATTTATAGGCCTGTGTTCACTAGAACACAGGCCTTTTTCGTTTATGGAATGAGGAAACATAAATAATGCGAGTATTAAAATTTGGTGGGTCGTCCTTGGCCGACTACGCATGTTTGCAACAGGTAGCTCAGTTAGTCAAAGAAGAATTACGCGATGAAATGCTGTTAGTGCTATCAGCTCCAGGTGGTATGACTGATTCATTAGTCGCGTTAGCAAGTACTGCAGAACATGGGCAGGACTTTAGTGAGCTATGGCAAGCATTGGTTGCGCGCTGTGAACAACTAAAAGCTGCTGTTGAAGCTGATTTTGGTCAGGTAGCAAGTTGGCCTAACTTGAATGAACTGAAGAATAAACTTGATGGTGTTGCACTTTTAAAGTGCTGCCCAGACCAAGTACGTGCCTATACTATTAGCTTTGGTGAGCGCGTAAGTGTTGCTTTGATGGAGTGCATGCTTAAACAAAGCAATGCTCGCTATCTAGAAGCGACTGATTGTATTGCCTCTGTGGGCGGCTACATTGATGCTGAAGCTGAATTGGCTGCAAGTAAGTTGCGTTTTCAAGAAGCACTAAAAGCTGCACCGAGCACTATTTATATCATGCCGGGCTTTACTGCTGCTAACGAACAAGGTGAGCTAACAACACTTGGTCGAAATGGCTCAGACTACTCAGCGGCAATTGCTGCAGCATGTTTAGAAGCCGATGTATGTCAGATCTGGACTGATGTTGATGGCGTTTTTAATGCTGATCCGCGTTATATCAAAAAAGCGTCTAAGGTTGATTCACTATCATATAAAGAAGCGATGGAGCTTTCTTATTTTGGGGCGAAGGTATTGCACCCGAAAACGATTTTACCTTGTGCCAAAGCGGGTGTGCCGTGTGAGATCAAAAATACACATAATCCACGTGCTGAAGGCTCAGTGATCAGTAACGACAGTGTATCTAACGAGCCTGTTAAAGCGCTATCAAGTCTACAAAACCTTGCTATGTTAACTGTTTCAGGCCCAGGTATGAAAGGTAAAGTGGGCATGGCATCAAAAGTATTTAATGCACTTGCTCATGACAATGTTTCAATTGTTTTAATCACTCAATCTTCATGTGAATTTAGCATCAGTTTTTGTGTTCATGAAAGCGACCTATCGCTTGCCCTTGAAGCACTTCAGACTGCTTTCGAATTAGAATCACAAGCTGGCCTAATCGAACCAGTTCAAGTGCAGCGTAACCTTGCTATTGTCACTTTAGTAGGCGATAACATGCGTGCTCACAAAGGGTTAGCGGCTAAGTTCTTTGCTTCGTTAGCACAAGCGCAGGTTAACATTGTTGCAATTGCACAAGATTCCACTGAAAGTGCAATTTCAGCGGTCATCGACGGTGAGTTTTGCAACGACGCTGTAAAAGTTTGCCATGAGAATTTCTTTACCCACATTCCTTCAATTGATGTTTTTTTACTTGGTTGTGGTTTGGTTGGTCAAGAGCTTATTCAGCAGTTACAACGCCAACAAGCATGGCTTGAAAAACGTAACATCAAGCTGAACTTGTACGGTGTTGCTAACTCAAGACAGCTTTATCTAGATAGTGAAGGCATCGCTTTTGATGGCTGGCAAGACAAACTAGCCGAGTCAGAACAAGCATTTGATTTAAATCTGGTTGAGCAATTTGTAAAACAAAACCATTTAATCAACCCTGTGATAGTTGACTGTAGTTCGGCCGATAAGCTTGCTGGACAATATGTAGATTTCTTGAATGCCGGTTTTCATGTGGTTGCGGCGAATAAAAAAGCCAATACTAGCTCGTATGCTTACTACCAAGATTTAGTAGCAGCAACACAACAGAATAACCGTAAGTTTTTATACGAAACAAACGTAGGTGCAGGCTTACCTGTACTTGATAACCTGAAATCACTATTTGGTGCCGGTGATGAACTCATTAAATTCAGCGGTATCTTGTCGGGTTCATTATCGTATATGTTTGGTGCGCTACAAGATGGTTTATCTCTTAGCGAAGCAACATTAAAAGCAAAAGAAAGTGGATTTACAGAACCAGATCCGCGTGATGATTTATCAGGTACTGATGTTGCTCGAAAACTACTGATCATTGCTCGTGAGTCGGGTCTTGAGTTAGAACTAAGCGATATTGAAGTTGAATCAGTTTTACCTTTAGGGTTTGCAGAAGATGATTCTGTAGCCGATTTCATGGCAAAACTACCATCACTTGATGCGCAGTTTAACGACCGCATTCAAAGTGCTGCAAGTGAAGGTAAAGTACTTCGTTATGTGGGCACTATTGAAAACGGTCAATGTAAAGTAGGCATTGAAGCCGTAGATAGTAGCCATGCTCTTTACGATATCCGTGACGGTGAAAATGCATTGGCAATCTTAAGTCAATATTATCAACCACGTCCGTTTGTGATTCGTGGTTATGGCGCAGGTGCTGAAGTAACGGCTGCAGGCGTATTTGCTGATATCTTAAAAACGTTAACACGTTAGGAGCTGGTCATGATCCGTGTATATGCACCCGCTTCAATCGGGAATTTTGCTGTCGGCTTTGATGCACTAGGTGCCGCACTGGCACCTATCGATGGCACCTTATTAGGTGATGTTGTAGAGGTTAGTGCCGCAGAGCAAGATACTTTTGTATGCTCTGGCGACTATGCCAGTAAATTGCCTGCAAATGCTGAAGAAAACTTAGCTTATCAATGTTTAATTCACTTTAAAGAGCACGTTGCGCCGACTATGTCAGCAGTAAAGCTTGAGCTTAAAAAGAATCTACCGATTGGCTCTGGTTTAGGTTCAAGTGCTTGTTCTGTAGTGGCTGCGTTCGCGGCCCTCGATAAGTTCGCCGAAACGAATTTATCCCAAGAGCAACTTATCGAGTTGATGGCTGACTTTGAAGCCATTGTTAGTGGCGGCCGTCATTACGATAACATCACGCCGTGTTATTTAGGTGGTTTGCAATTAACGGGTGAACTCATTCCGAACAAGTCAATTTCGTTACCTGTTGATAATCAATGGTATTACGTAGCGGCTTTCCCTGGTTTTTCACTGAATACCGCAAAAGCGCGTTCGGTCTTGCCAACGCAATTATCAATGCACGACAGTGTTGAATTTGCACAGCGGCTTTCTGCGTTTAGTAGCTTATTGCTCACTGGCCGTTTTGATGCTGCACTATCAATTATGTCTGATGAAATAGCCGAACCGTATCGTGCACCGCTTATTCAAGGCTTTGTCGAAGCGAAAAGTGCTTTACCAGAGCTTGGCGCTGAAATTGTCAGTATTTCAGGTGCTGGGCCAACATTATTTACCGTGTGTAAGAGTCTTGAAGCTGCACAAAAGTGTGCTGCGTGGCTGAATGATAATTACATTAATGAGCAGGGCTTCTGCCATATCTGCCAACTTGATCAACTTGGCACGCGACAGCTTTAAAGAATTTAAGGAATAAACATGCAATTACATAATTTAAAAGATGAAACACAACAGGTGTCGTTTGTGGAAGCGGTAAAAACGGGTTTAGGCCGTAATCAAGGTGTGTTCTTCCCTGATAGCCTATCGCCAATACAAGACATTGATACTTTATTAGATTTGGACTTTGTTAGTCGGAGTAGTAAGATTTTATCGCACTTAATTGGTGATGAATTACCTGCTGATACCGTCGCACAGATGGTGCAAAACGCTTTTAACTTCGATGTGAAGTTGGTAGAAGTTGAAAAAGACATTTATTGTTTGGAGTTATTTCATGGCCCAACGCTTGCTTTTAAGGACTTTGGCGGTCGTTTTATGGCTGAGTGTCTTGCCCAATTTAACCAAGGCGAAAAAGTCACTATTTTAACGGCCACATCGGGCGATACTG
The DNA here is from genome assembly GCF_011806445.1 of Pseudoalteromonas sp. HF66. NCBI lineage: Bacteria > Pseudomonadati > Pseudomonadota > Gammaproteobacteria > Alteromonadales > Pseudoalteromonadaceae > Pseudoalteromonas > Pseudoalteromonas sp. HF66. Next base: position 24,295 of record NZ_JAATOU010000006.1, on the reverse strand, counting down.
GCGCAGCCGTTGCTCATGCATTTTATAACAAGCCAAATATCGATGTCGTGATCTTATACCCAAAAGGTAAAATATCATTAGCGCAGCAAAAACTATTCACTACTTTAGGTAATAACATTCACTGCTACGCCGTTGATGGTAGCTTTGATGACTGCCAAAGTATGGTAAAACAAGCTTTCTTAGACGATGAAATTAAACAAAAGCTAGGTTTAAACTCAGCGAATTCAATCAACATCAGTCGTTTAGTTGCGCAAGTATGCTATTACTTTGAAGCAATTGCGCAATTACCAAAAGAGCAGCGTAGTAAAGCGCATATCTCAGTACCTAGTGGTAACTTTGGTAATGTATGTGCGGCGATGATTGGTGCTGTACTTGGAATGCCTGTTGCTAAATTAAGTGCCACAACTAATCAAAACGACACTGTGCCACGCTTCTTGCGAAATAAAGAGTGGGCGCCAAATGACACACTTGAGTCTTTATCGAACGCAATGGATGTGAGTAAACCGAATAACTGGCCACGCGTTCAATTTATGCTAGATAACGAATGGTTTAGCTATGATGACTTTTATTCAAGCTGTGTTGGTGAAGAAGAAACAAAAGAGGTGATGAAAAAAATTCATCAGACTGGTTATATCGCAGAACCTCATACTGCAATTGCTTATCAAGGCTTGAAAGAAAATCTAGCTGACGGTAGTGCAGGTATATTTTTAGCGACCGCACACCCTGCTAAATTCAAAGACAGTGTAGAGCAAATTTTAGACATTGAACTGCCAATGCCAAAACCGCTTGCTGATGCATTGGCAAAGCAGTGTTTGGCTGAAGATATTAAGTTTGATTATCAATTGCTTCGAACAGAGCTGCTAAATAAATTAGCTTAATACTAAAAAAAGAGCGGCGAAGCCGCTCTTTTTTAATGAAGTAATGAATGACTATGACGGTTTAAAACTCGCATGCATAAAATGACCACCGCAGCAATACATAGCAAAATACTGATCACTGAGACTAATTCATTTTGTGTCCATTGCATCAAAGTGAAAGCCGAAATAAAAATAATAAATGGTTTAAATTCATAGTAGTAGTTGGACTTTTTTTGTTTAACTCGCTGGCTTATATGATCTGTTCTTCTAGCTTCTGAGCGCATTCGCCAAATGTTAGCGCCTAATAAAAATAAAGTTACACCAATTAATGTTGGTACATAATTATTTGCTAATGTGATGCAGCTCATGCCGAGAAAGAAGTATCCGTAGGGGACTAATTCATATATAGGTTTAGCTAACATGTACTTATACCATCCTTGATATTGACTAGGAATATAAGCTTAGTTCGCTTCTATTGAAACGCAATAAAGCGTTGATAATTTTATCTAGAGTGACATTTTAAAAATATATGTAATATTTTAAATCTATAATTTTTTTTTATGTATCAATAAAAAAATATCATTATTAAAACACTGTGAAATAAATTCAATCCCTGTTTAAATATGTTCATCTTTACAAGATAGGCAAAAGTGCGTTTTAAGCGTACAATACAGCCTTCAAAAAACACCATACACGTTGCCTTAGGAGACCCCATGTTAGAACGTAGCATGAATATTTCGGATTTCGATCCAGAGTTATTTGCAGCCATCACTAAAGAGACGGCTCGTCAAGAAGAGCACATCGAACTGATCGCGTCTGAAAACTACTGTAGCCCACGCGTACTTGAAGCGCAGGGTTCTCAGCTTACCAACAAATACGCTGAAGGTTACCCAGGCAAACGTTACTATGGCGGTTGTGAGCATGTTGACGTTGTTGAGCAACTAGCAATTGATCGTGCAAACGAATTATTCGGCACAGATTACGCTAACGTCCAACCGCATGCGGGTTCACAAGCAAACGCAGCTGTTTTCCAAGCTCTTCTTCAGCCGCATGATACAGTACTAGGTATGAGCTTAGCTCATGGTGGTCACTTAACTCACGGTTCACACGTTAACTTTTCTGGTAAAACGTATAATGCAATTCAATACGGCCTAAATGACGAAACTGGCGAAATTGATTACGCTCAAGTTGAAGCACTTGCATTAGAGCATAAGCCAAAAATGATCATCGCTGGTTTCTCTGCATACTCAGGCGTTGTTGACTGGGCTAAATTCCGTGAAATCGCTGATAAAGTTGGTGCATATTTATTCGTAGATATGGCTCACGTTGCTGGTCTTATCGCAGCGGGTGTATACCCAAGCCCAATTCCTCATGCACACGTTGTTACTACGACAACTCACAAAACATTAGCAGGCCCTCGTGGCGGTCTAATCGTTTCTGCATGTGGTGATGAAGAGATCTACAAAAAGCTAAACAGTGCTGTTTTCCCTGGTGGTCAAGGTGGTCCTTTATGCCACATCATCGCTGCTAAAGCGGTTGCTTTCAAAGAAGCATTACAGCCAGAGTTCAAAGCGTACCAAGCACAAGTTGTTAAGAACGCTCAAGCTATGGTTGAAGTACTTCAAGAGCGTGGCTATAAAGTTGTTTCTGGTAAAACAGACAACCACTTATTCCTTCTTGACCTAATTGACAAAGATATCACAGGTAAAGATGCTGACGCTGCACTAGGTAACGCTAACATCACTGTTAACAAAAACTCAGTACCAAACGACCCACGTTCACCGTTCGTAACGTCTGGTCTTCGTATTGGTTCTCCGGCTATTACTCGCCGTGGTTTCAAAGAAGCTGAGTCAAAAGAGCTTGCAGGCTGGATCTGTGACGTATTAGACAACATCAACGATGAGTCTGTACAAGCAGAAGTAAAAGAGAAAGTTAAAGCTATCTGTAAAAAATTACCAGTTTACGCTTAATTACTGGTTAAACCGTAATTAAGATAACAATAGCGTTGTTTTTTGCTATTATAAAGGCCGCTTAGTAAGCGGCCTTTTTTTGTTTTTTATAAACGGAAGTTGAACCCTATGCATTGCCCTTTTTGCACCGCAAAAGATACCAAAGTAATTGATTCTCGACTTGTTGGCGGTGGTCACCAAGTTAGACGTCGACGTGAATGTAACGAATGCCATGAGCGCTTTACCACCTTTGAAGGCGCTGAACTTGTGATGCCAAGAGTGATTAAGCAAGACGGTAGTCGCGAACCATTTAACGAAGATAAGTTACTCAATGGCTTGCATCGCGCTTTAGAGAAACGCCCAGTTAGCACTGAGCAGGTCGACGAAGTCGTTAACATTATTAAATCTCAACTTCGTGCTACTGGTGAGCGTGAAATATCTAGCCATTTAATTGGCGAGTGCATCATGGAGTCACTGAAAAAACTCGACAAAGTGGCCTATGTGCGTTTTGCATCTGTATATCGTTCATTTGAAGATATCCGCGAGTTTGGTGAAGAAATCGCTCGTTTAGGTGATTAACTATGTCATTCACAGAGCTTGATACTGCTTATATGGCGCGTGCCATTGATCTTGCTAAACAAGGGCGTTTTACCACGACTCCAAACCCTAATGTTGGCTGTGTACTGGTTAAAGATGGCGAAATAGTCGGTGAAGGGTTTCATCAACTAGCAGGGCAGGGCCATGCTGAAGTAAATGCCTTGGCTGTGGCTGGCGACAATGCGAAAGGCGCCACAGCATATGTAACTTTAGAGCCTTGTAGTCATTATGGACGCACTCCGCCTTGTGCCGAAGGTTTAAAAGCAGCTGGTGTCAGTAAGGTTATTGCTGCCATGGTCGATCCTAACCCTGCGGTGAGTGGTCGTGGTCTACAGATTTTAGCCGATGCTGGTATTTCAGTGGCATCCGGTTTACTTGAGCAACAAGCGCGTGACCTAAACAAAGGCTTTTTAAAGCGTATGGAAACAGGGGTACCATATGTGACTTGTAAAATGGCCTGTAGTTTAGATGGCAAAACTGCGCTAAATAATGGTCAAAGTAAATGGATTACTGGTCCTAAAGCGCGCCAAGATGTGCAAGCATATCGTGCGCAAAGTTGCGCTATCTTGACGGGGGCTGACACAGTCATTACTGATAATGCAAAACTCAATGTGCGCGTTGATGAACTGCCATTTGCTATGCCTACATCCTTGCCTTTGCGCCAGCCTACTCGAGTGATTATTGATTCACAAAATAGGTTAACGCCTGAACTTACATTATTTAGCATTGAAAGCCCGGTGATTATTTTCACTACATCGCTTGATAAACAACATCAATGGCCTCACTTTGTTAAACACGAAGTTGTACCAGCAGTTAATAATAAAGTTGATTTATCGGCGGTTTTAAAGCGTCTTGCTGAACTACAATTTAATCAGATATGGCTCGAAGCAGGAGCGACCCTTGCAGGGGTGTTTGCTGAGCAGGATTTAATTGACGAATACATCGTTTATATTGCCCCTAAGTTAATAGGTGATATGGGCAAAAGCTTACTAAACTTTGCAGAAGTTACCGTGATGAGTGATATCACTGAACTGACCTTTACTGATACAGTGATGATTGGCGACGATATTCGCTTAACAGCTACAAAGCAAAGCAAGCCACAAAAATTGAAAAAAAAAGAGTAGCACTATGTTTACTGGAATTATTGAAGCAACAGGTAAAATTGTTGAACTAACACAAAAGCAAGGCGATCTGGCTATTCGTATTCAAAGCACTAATTTGGATATGAAAGACGTCAAGCTCGGTGACAGTATTGCCACTAATGGTGTGTGTTTAACGGTTGTCGCTAAACATAGCGATGGTTTTAGTGCTGACTTATCTAACGAAACAATCAGCTTAACTGGGTTTGCGCATTATAAAAAAGGACAAACAGTCAACCTCGAAAAAGCCATGCAACCCGTTTCTCGCCTAGGCGGGCATTTAGTATCAGGTCATGTTGATGGTATTGCGACTGTAGAAAGTATCAGTCCTAATGCCCGTGCAACAGAGTACTGGTTAAGTACAGACAATGATTTAATGAAATACATTCCGTACAAAGGTTCGGTATGTATTGATGGCATTAGCTTAACGGTCAATGAGGTCGAACAAAACCGCTTTAAGCTTACTATTGTTCCGCATACCGCTGAGCAAACAACGATTGCAGAATTTCAGGTGGGTACTCAGGTGAACTTAGAAGTTGACCAGATTGCTCGCTATTTAGAGCGCCTAATAAAAGGGGCCGAACAACCTTCCCGTTCAGACATATCAATGAGCTTGCTAGCACAAGCTGGCTTTATTAAATAAGCAAAGATAGTCACTATTAATAATACTCTCATGGGCATATTATGAATTTACACAGCGCGCAAGAAATTATCGATGACATTAAAGCCGGTAAAATGGTTATTTTAATGGACGATGAAGACAGAGAAAATGAAGGCGATTTAATCATCGCAGCAGAGCATATCAGTGCAGATGCCATCAACTTTATGGCAACGCATGGCCGTGGTTTAATTTGTTTAACTATGACACAAGAGCGTTGTCAACAGTTAGAGTTACCACTCATGGTTAAAAATAATGGTGCTGCTTTTTCGACTAACTTCACCATGTCTATTGAAGCGGCGAAAGGCGTAACGACAGGTATTTCTGCAGCTGATCGTGCTCGTACAGTACAAGCTGCTATTGCTAAAGGTGCCGTGCCAAGCGATATTGTTCAACCGGGGCATATCTTTCCTATTATGGCGCAGCCAGGTGGCGTGCTAACTCGAGCGGGTCATACCGAAGCGGGTTGTGATTTAGCGCGTTTAGCGGGCCTTGAGCCTTCATCAGTGATTGTTGAAATCTTAAATGCTGATGGCACTATGGCACGTCGCCCAGATCTTGAAATATTTGCTAAAGAGCATGACTTAAAGATTGGCACTATTGCAGATTTAATCGAATACAGAAACCTAAACGAAACCACCATCGAGCGTGTTGCCAAGTGTAAATTGCCAACTGATCACGGCGAATTTGATTTAGTTACTTACAAAGACACCATTGATGGTCAACTTCACTATGTCCTACAAAAAGGTGAAGTATCTAAAGATGAGCCGACGTTAGTTCGTGTTCACTTACAAAGTACCTTCAATGACATCTTATTATCAGATAGAAGTGCTGATCGTAGCTGGGGCTTAGCAGATGCTATGGCTTATATCGCTGAGCACAACGGCGTACTGGTTATTTTAGGTAAGCAAGAATCAACGGAAGACCTAGAAGCAACCGTTAAAGCATTTGCTGCACAAGATGCTGGCGAAAATGTTAGTCACCGTAAATTCCAAGGTACATCGCGTACTGTGGGGGTGGGTTCACAGATCCTTGCTGATTTAGGTATTGAAAAGATGCGCTTGATGAGCCGTCCTAAAAAGTACCATGCGTTATCTGGTTTCCACTTAGAAGTGGTTGACTACGTTGAGCCGCAGTCATAATTAGGCAAATTGTTGGAAAACAGATTTACTAGGCTACTTTTATATTTTTGTGGTATTATGCGCCGTAATTTTTGCGCAATCGCAACCGCTTAAACTTATTTTTTAGGGTTATTAAATGAAAATTATTGAAGGTAACAAATACGCACCGGGCAAAAAGTTTGCCATTGTCATTTCTCGCTTTAATGACTTTATTGGTAGCAGCCTATTAGCAGGCGCTGTTGATGAGCTTAAGCGCACAGGTGGCGTATCTGAAGACGACATTACTGTTGTTTACGTACCAGGTGCCGTTGAATTACCTTTAGCAGCGAAACGCGTTGCAGCAAAGAAAGAACACGATGCAATCATCGCTTTAGGCGTAGTGATCAGAGGTGGTACGCCACACTTTGATTTAGTCGCTGGCGAATCAAACAAAGGTCTTGCGCAAGTATCTCTTGAGTATGATATCCCGGTTGCATTTGGCGTATTAACCACTGAAAGCATTGAGCAAGCAATTGAGCGCGCAGGTACCAAAATGGGTAATAAAGGCGGCGAAGCTGCTTTAGGTGCGCTTGAAATGGTTAATGTGTTAGACAAAATTTAAGTTTAAGGAATCTCTGTGAAACCAGCAGCAAGACGTAAAGCACGTATCTTAGCACTTCAAGCCGTATACTCTTGGCAGTTAAGCGGTAACCCGATTGCTGATATTGAACAGCAAATGTTAATTGAAAATGATGTGACTAAGATCGACGTCGAATATTTCAAAGACCTAGCACGCGGTGTTGTTGTTAACTGTAAGCAATTAGATGAAATCGTTGCGCCACATTTAGCACGCCCAGCTGATGAGTTAGACATGGTCGAAAAAGCAATTTTACGTCTGTCTGGCTATGAGCTGAAATTCCGTGAAGACGTACCTTACAAAGTAGCAATCAATGAAGGCATTGAGCTTGCTAAGATGTTTGGTGCTGAAGACAGTCATAAGTTTGTCAACGGTGTACTTGATAAAGCAGTGAAAGAACTGCGTAAGTAAGTAGCACCGTAAAAGGAGAGCCGGCTTGGGCCGGCTTTTTTGTGTATGAAGGAATTTGAATTAATCAATCGTTACTTTAAAGGCCGTGGTATTATTCGCCATGATGTGAACCTAGGTATTGGTGACGATTGTGCCTTGGTATCTGTGCCTGAAAACTGCCAATTGGCAGTAACAACAGACACGTTAGTTGCGGGGGTACACTTTTTTGATGACATCTCTCCTCGTGCTCTTGGGCATCGAGCTTTAGCTGTTAACTTAAGTGATCTGGCGGCTATGGGTGCAGAACCAACGTGGATTTCGGTTGGCTTAACTTTGCCAGAAGTAAACATAGAATGGCTTGAAGAGTTCACCGAAGGTATGCATGAAATTGCAGAGTACTTCAATGTGCAGATCATTGGCGGTGATACCACCCAAGGCCCTTTAACTATTACAATTTGTGCTAAAGGCATCGTACCTGAAGGCAAAGCACTACGTCGTAGTGGTGCTAAAGTTGGCGATTGGATTTATGTAACAGGCCCATTAGGTGATGCTGGTGTGGCAATTGAAGCTCGTAAACAAGGACTTGAAATTGCCCCTGAACATTTAAATTATTTAAATAATCGCTTTGATTACCCGACTCCGCGTGTTGCAGCGGGGCAGGTGTTACGAGGTGCAGCCTCTGCGGCGATTGATATATCTGATGGCTTATTAGCTGATTTAGGACATATTTTAGCGCTATCGCAAGTCAGTGCTGTGATCAATGTCGATAAAGTGCCAGTCTCTGATGCACTAAACTCTTCAATTCCACGTGCAGAGCAGTTTGATTATATCTTAAATTACGGTGACGATTATGAGTTGCTGTTTACTGTGCCTGAAAGTAATAAAAGCATGGTTGATATGAAGTTGCGCCAATATGGTGTTGAAGCAAGTTGTGTTGGGCAAATTAAAAGTGGCGAAAGTGACATTGAACTATTACTTGATGGTGAAAAATTTAACTATCAAGGCAAGGGTTTTCAGCACTTCACGAAGGAGCCGGTTTGAGCAATAACCGTTTATTCAATTTAAAACGCCCACACCAATTTTTTGGTTTGGGTTTTGGCTTAGGCCTTGCGCCTAAAGCTCCAGGCACCTTTGGTACCTTTGCTGCATTGCCGTTTATTTTTACCACAATGTACTTTCCGCTATGGTTACAGATTGTGTTTGCAATCGTGATCAGCGTATTTGGTATTTGGGCATGTGGTAAAACGGCAGATGACTTAGGGGTACACGATCATCCTGCCATTGTTTGGGATGAAGTTGCTGGTTATTATATCACCATGATTGGTGCTGCACTGAATTGGCAGTCACTGTTGGTTGGTTTTTTGTTGTTTCGTTTTTTTGATATCGCTAAACCAGGTCCTATCAGAATTCTCGATAGACGTTTACACGGTGGCTTGGGCATCATGGCTGATGATATTTTAGCAGGTATATTTTCATTAATTTGTGTTCAAGCCTTGTTTAAAGCTGGCTATTTGCCTTTTTAAACGATGAGTTAAGTGTTACTTGGTGGCAAGTATATGATGCGATTTCTAGTTGTCTGTTTGTTGATGCTTTGCAGCATGCCTGTGTTTGCATCTATTACTGACTATGTCGTTAAACAGTGGAACATCCAAAATGGCTTGCCATCACAATCTTTAAAAAGTATTGCTCAAGATGAGCAAGGCTATATGTGGCTAGGCACACAGTTTGGCTTAAGCCGATTTGATGGTAATACTTTCACCAACTTCAATACGCAAAATAGCGACTTCCTGCCAAGTAACGGTATTAATAAGTTATTGGTTGATAGCACTGGATTACTTTGGGTAGGTACCAAAAATGGCTTGGTGACACTTGATCCTAAAACTATGATGTCGCAAACCTTTAACGTCAAAGGCCCTGTGCGGGATATTCTTGAAGACTCCAAAGGTAGTATCTGGATTGCCGCGAACGGCCTTTATTATGTTGCTCGAAATCAAGTCACACTAAATCAAAACTCAGCGTTAATCGTACCGGTATCTAATGCCACTGCAATTACGCAAATTGTTGGTTCAGTGAGTCAAATGGCTTTGTCGCCAGAAGGTATTTGGCTGGTTAATGAGCGTCACTTACTGCGCTTAACTAATACCTCTTCTGACTTTGCAAAATTACGATTAGAACTCACTGCAAAAGTGTCATTACCTGAACGATTAGCACAAACCATTATTCATGATATGGCTTGGCTTGAAGGTAACTTATACCTAGCCTCTGAGCTAGGTGCTTATTTTCTTGATTTAGATGATGAGCTGCGTCCATTCCCACTTCCAAATGCGAGTAACTCTGCTGTTTATAAGTTTATGAGTGACTCTGATGGGGCGTTATGGATTTCGACCTATGGCAGGCTGTTATTTCGTGATAACTCAGGTGATTGGCAATGGGTTGAGCCAAGTCAGCTAGATCAGAGTATTTGGTTTGCTGATATCTTTCGTGATAATCAAAATAATATTTGGCTGGCAAGCTTCAGTGAAGGTTTATGGCTTGCTCATGAGGGGCGTATTGAACGTCACTCTGCTATTTCAAATATGACAGAAGCGGTGATGGCTATTAGCCAAGCACCTGATGGCAAATTATGGGTGGCCAATCGAAGTGGTGTTGGCTACTTCGATTATAACAAAAATTTTGTAAATCAAATTCCGAGTAATCAATTTGGTCGAGCTGCGGTGCACGACTTACAATTTGATGGTGACCGTTTGTACATCGCAACTGGTCGCGGTGTGTTTTATTACGAAAACCAAAACTTATATACAGTCCCTGGGCGAGCGCTACGAGATAACCCTGTATTCGCAATTAGCCGTTCTAGCAAAGGCGGTTTTTGGCTTGGTACTGGCCGAGGTATGTATCGCTTAAGTTATGGTGGTTTAACACCATTTGCTTACAATGCATTCTTAAGCAGTAAATTTATAACCTATGTTCTTGATGAGCAAAACTTTGGCTTAATTGGTACCAGTAAAGGGGCTTATTACTTTACCGACCGAGGTATTGAGAAAATTGGCGACCAAACTAGTTTAGAAAGTGCTTACGTCACCAGTATTTTAAATATTGAAGGGGTGGGGATATTAATAGGCTCACTTAACGATGGTCTATTTTATCGCAGTACCAAAGGTCAGTGGCGTCAGTTAGATGCGACCGATGGTCTACCGTATGGGTCTATTTTTAGTCTCGTTTACGATAAGCAGTTAAAGCGTATTTGGGTAAGTACCATGAAAGGCGTATATCGCATGCCGGTAGAGCAGTTTGGTACTGACATTGAGAGCTTAAAAGTAGAACAAGTGATCTCATCGTTTGACCGTCAGCTCGATGGTAAAGCTAGTCAATGTTGTGCCGGTCTTGGCCATGATGCTGTGGCAGATACAGGTAACTCTATTTGGTACCCAAGCCTACAAGGTGTTGTTGAAATTCCAAAGAGTGTTGAGCTCTTTGGTGTGCAAGCTCTGAAACCTCGTATTGAAAGCCTGATCACGCCGCTTCGTCATTTAAGTACGGCAACCTTAGGTAATAAACCTGAGCTGCAAATTGATGAGCGTGATGTGACATTAAAATATACTGCGATTGATTATTATGCCCCTTCAAGTATTGAGTTCCGTTACCGCTTAAGTGGCTTGGACAGTGACTGGCGTTATGCTAATACTCGTCGTGAGGCAATTTATACCAACTTACCGCCGGGTTCTTTTTTATTCCAGCTTGAAGCAAAACGCCGTGGTGAAGATTGGCAAAAAGCACGTCGTACTGAGTATAGTTTTGTGGTGCCGCGTCGCTTTGACGAGACTATCTATTTCAGACTTTTGATCACCAGCAGTTTTATTTTATTGTTTTATCTTGTGTTCTGGGTATTTAGAGCGCAAGAGAAACGTAAACAATTAGCTCTTGAGAGCTTAGTAACAGAACGAACTGTTGAGCTTCGTGAAGCCAACGATAAGCTTAATCAAGTAAATTCACAGCTTAAGTTAGTTAGCCATTCTGATGAGCTTACTGGATTACGTAGCCGCCGTTTCTTGTTTGATCAACTACCAAAAGATATCGAGCACTTCCAGCGAAACTCGCAGTCATTACAAGCGCAGGGCAAATCATTGGTATTGTTGATCATTAACTTTGATAACTTTAGCCGAATTAATGATGCTTATGGGCCACTTGCAGGCGATAGCTGTTTACAGCAAATGGCAACCTTACTTAATAGCCGTACACAAGGTTCTGACTATGTCGCACGTTGGAGTGGTGATGAGTTTTTACTCTTACTACGTGATTTCAAACGTACAGCGATAGACAATTATGTTGCTGATTTATGTGAAGCGATTGCAGCAAATCCATTTAGATTACCAAATGGTGAGTCAACCACCATTACTGCGTCGATTGGCTGGTCTTTCTACCCATTACCTTTATTGGGTGGACAAGTTATTGGTTGGGAAACTTCAGTCAATCTTGCTGATATCGCATTACATCAAGTTAAAAAGCGTGGTGGTGATGGTGTTGCAAACATTACCTTTGATGAGCAATTAGATGCCTTTGAGTTCGAGCAAAGCAATAATGTTGATCAGCAGCTCAGTGCATTACAAGCTAATGGCTTAGCCGATATAAAAATTTGGATGCGATAGAGTTTCTATTGGTATTATACCAACCCGCAATAATACTTAATCATTTTGAGGGATTAAACCTGTCGCTAATTGCGTTAAAAATTTCTCATTTAGAACAACTAAATAACGAAATTTTTGCCTTGTTATCAACGAGGTTTAATTGCCTCAAAATAGACTACTTAATTAAGCGGATTGGTATTAAAAAAGGAGCTTTAAAGCTCCTTTTTTGTGAATGCTGTTTGGCTTAAGCCATGAACTCTTTGATGCTAGCTAAGATGCCATTAGCATCTAAGCCCATTTCGGCGTGCATTTCATCTTGCGTGCCATGCTTAATGAATTCATCTGGAATACCTAAGTTTAAGATAGACACGTTAGCCTTAATTGCAGCTAGGTGCTCATTCACAGCAGAACCTGCACCGCCCGCAATGGCGTTGTCTTCTAAGGTAACAATCACATCATGGCTAGCTAGTAATTCGCTAATAGCATCAGTATCAAGAGGCTTAATAAAGCGCATATCAATCACTGTTGCGTTAAGTTCATCGGCGACTACTTTGGCGTTCTCTAATAGCGTACCAAACGACAAGATTGCCACTTTGCTACCTAGCTTGATGCTACGCGCTTTACCAATTTCAATCGCGCTCATTGTCGATTCAACGTCACAATTACCCGCACTACCTCGAGGGTAACGAACAGCAACAGGTTGATTGCATTGGTAACCTGTATACAACATTTGGCGACACTCATTAGTATCGCTTGGTGCCATGATAATCATGTTAGGAATACAGCGCATAAAGCTCAAGTCATAGGCTCCTTGGTGAGTTTCACCATCTGCACCTACAATTCCTGCACGGTCAATAGCAAATAAAACAGGTAAGTTTTGTAATGCCACATCGTGGATAAGTTGGTCGTAAGCGCGTTGCAAAAAACTTGAATAAATAGCAACAACAGGTTTTAAGCCTTCACAGGCAAGGCCAGCTGCAAGCGTTACAGCATGTTGTTCAGCAATAGCTACATCAAAGTATTGCGCAGGGTACTCTTTAGAAAAGCGCACCATGCCAGAACCTTCACGCATCGCTGGGGTAATTGCCATCAGCTTGTCGTCTTGTGCTGCCATATCGCATAACCAGTCACCAAATACATTAGAAAATGTAGCCGCGCCAGGTTTTGATTTTGGTAATTTTGACATGCTAGGATCAAATTTTGGTACGCCATGGTAGCCAATTGGATCCGCTTCAGCAGGTTTATAACCTTTACCTTTTTGTGTTTTGATATGCAGTAATTGCGGACCTTTAAGGTTACGCATGTTACGTAAGGTATCGACCAACATATTAACATCATGACCATCGATTGGGCCGATGTAATTTAGGCCTAACTCTTCAAAGAAAGTACCTGGAATGACCATACCTTTTAAATGTTCTTCCATTCGACTGGCAAGCTCTTTCACAGGTGGTAAGCCTGAAAGAAGTTTTTTGCTACCTTCACGAATATTGGTGTAGAAGCTACCAGACAAAATACGTGCAAAGTGATTGTTTAGTGCACCCACGTTTTCAGAGATCGACATTTCATTATCATTTAAGATAATTAGCACATTAGGGTTTACATCACCCATGTGGTTCATCGCTTCAAATGCCATACCTGCAGTAATCGCACCATCGCCAATAACAGCAACTGTTTTACGATCTTTACCTTCTTTTTCAGCAGCAATGGCCATACCTAGTGCAGCCGAAATTGAAGTGCTCGAATGACCTACACTGAAGGTGTCGTAAGGGCTTTCTTCACGGAATGGGAAAGGGTGTAAGCCGTCTTTTTGACGAATAGTATGCATTTGGTCACGACGACCAGTTAAGATTTTGTGTGGGTATGCTTGATGACCCACGTCCCATACTAAACGATCTTCAGGCGTGTTATAAACATAATGAAGCGCAACCGTTAGTTCAACAGTGCCTAAACCTGATGCTAAATGACCACTACTTTGCGAAACTGAGTTAAGTAGGTATTCGCGTAACTCTTTACTAAACGCAGGTAACTTGTCTTGCGCTAAATCACGCAGTTGTGCTGGTTCGTCAACCAAACTTAATAATGGATACTTGCTACTATCAAGTGTCATGATTTTATATACATCCTTCGCTAACCAGAGTGCATTATAGCCCATTGCTGCTCTGATTTTTTAGTTATTTTGTCTTTCTTTTTTAGGCATTAATAATTACGTTCAACGATATAGCTAGCAAGGCTTGCCAGTTCGCTGGTGTCGTAATCAATTGCCTCAAGAGCTTGATGAGCTTGAGCCAGTAAGTCTTGTGCTTTTTGCTTTGCACCTGCCATTCCCAATAAAGCAGGGTAAGTTGCTTTATTGGCGGCAATATCTGAACCTTGTGGCTTACCTAATGTTTCAGTATCAGCTTCTACATCTAGGATATCGTCTTGTACCTGAAAAGCCAGACCTATTGCTTGGCCGAATAAGTTCAACTGCTTTAGAGTATGTTCATCGCAGCTATTAGCACTTAATGCACCAAGTGTAATTGCACAGTTTAATAAGGCGCCCGTTTTTAACTGATGAATACGCTCTAGCTGAGACACGCTAATTTCTTTATCAGTCGCTTCTATATCCAGTGCCTGTCCACCTACCATACCTTCAATACCTGAGGCTTTGCTTAACGAGGCTATCATTTTTACCTGCTGGCTCGCAGGAACTGAAAATCGGTGGTTGGCGATTAAATCAAATGCTAGTGTTTGTAATGCATCACCAGCGAGTATTGCTTGCGCTTCACCATAGACAATATGACAGGTGGGACGACCACGTCTTAAGTCATCGTCATCCATTGCAGGTAGGTCATCATGGACTAATGAGTAGCTATGAATACATTCAATGGCAGCAGCAAGAATATCGAGATCGGCCTTGTTAGCACCCATCATTCGGCCCGTCGCATATACAAGGTAAGGACGTAAGCGCTTACCACCATTTAAAACACCATAATGAGTAGCTTCTTTAATGTTCTTTTCGGTATTAAGTGGCTGTGCGAAATAGCGATTTAAATGTGCCTCAACGTCTTCTCGAGCGCGTTGTAATTGTTCTTTTAGTTGCACTTAATTAGTCCAAGTTTGAATCAAAATTGCTAAGAGGAGCTTGGCTATCGTTACCCATTAAGATGGCAACTTTTTGTTCGGCTTGTTGCAACTTACCAGATGAAGCATTCGCCAGCGCAATACCACGTTCAAATTGTTTTAGTGATTGTTCTAAAGACAATTCACCTTGCTCCATTTGTGCAACTATTTGAGATAATTCATCCAGCGCTTCTTCAAAGCTTAAGTTTTCTGGTTTCTTTGTTGCCATTGTGGCCTCGATAGCTGTTAGAAAGTGAGGCCAATTTTAGGGGGAATGCTAAACTAGGTCAAAGAATGATGTGTTTTTTTACGCATAATCCATTTTCAATATGTTATTTTTACGCTTTTACATACAGCTTAAACTTGTAGCTTAAAAATCTTACATTAAAATATAATTAATTCATTTAATGATTTAAGTATTTCAATTGCTTGCCGATAAGCAGTTAATAATAAAAATTTGATGCCTGAGGGTGTCGTGTAATTGTTCCTCTGGAGGGGTATGTGGATTTAGCAACCATAATAGGTATTCTTGGTGCCATAGGCTTAATTGCTATGTCGATGGTGTTAAGTAGTGACGGCCAAGTTGCAATGTTTTACAACACGCCTTCGGTGGTCATTGTATTTGGTGGTTCGATTTTTATCGTGTTATCGAATTTCACCATGGGGCAATTTTTGGGCATAGGTAAAGTGGCTGCTAAAGCCTTTATGTTCAAAATCGAATCTCCAGAAGAATTAATTGAAAAAGCAGTAGAGTTAGCTGACTCAGCACGTAAAGGTGGTTTTCTAGCATTAGAAGAAGCCGAAATCCCCAACGGTTTTATGCGTAAAGGGGTGGATATGTTAGTGGATGGTCATGATGCTGATGTTGTTCGTGCCACTCTGCAAAAAGATATTTCTCTCACCGCTAATCGTCATGAACTTGGCGCAGGCTTATTCAAGTCACTTGCTGATATTGCCCCTGCGATGGGTATGATCGGTACGCTAATAGGTCTGGTTGCTATGCTATCAAACATGGATGACCCGAAAGCAATCGGCCCTGCGATGGCGGTTGCACTTTTAACAACATTATATGGTGCTTTCTTAGCAAACGTTGTAGCAATTCCTATTCAGGTAAAGCTAGAACTACGTAAAGATGAAGAAGCTCTTAACCAACGCTTAATTCTCGATGCAGTACTAGGTATTCAAGATGGCCAAAATCCGAAAGTCATTGAAGGTATATTGAAAAATTACCTAGCTGAATCAAAACGTAAAGTTGATACCGAGGAGTAGGGCATGTCCGATCAAGAGTGCAAATGTCCACCACCAGGTTTACCAGCCTGGATGGGAACCTTCGCAGATTTAATGTCATTATTAATGTGCTTCTTTGTACTCTTACTTGCTTTCTCGGAAATGGATGTACTGAAGTTTAAGCAAATTGCTGGTTCAATGAAGTTTGCATTTGGTGTGCAAAACAAAATTGAAGTAAAAGATATTCCAAAAGGGACCTCGGTAATAGCAATGGAGTTTACCCCTGGTAAACCTGAACCTACCCCTATCGAAACGATTCAACAACAAACTGTAGAAATGACTCAGCAAATGCTTGAGTTTCAAGCTGGTGATGAAAGCTCTGCCGGTGGTCGTCAAGAGCAACGTGGTAATAAGCGTGGTGGTGAATCGCAAAGTACGGCTCAGCAACAAGCATTGGAGCAGTCAATTTCTGCGGCTGACCAAGAACAGACTAATGAGCTTGTGAAGAAAATTGCCCAGCAGCTTGAACAGCAAATTATGGATGGTGCGATTGAACTTGAGTCATTAGGTCAACAAATTATTATTCGCATCCGTGAGAATGGCTCATTCCCATCTGGCAGCGCCTTTTTACAGCCTAAGTTTAAGCCTATTATTCGTGATATTGCGACACTATTAAAAGATGTGCCGGGTGAAATAACCGTGTCAGGACATACTGACGACTTCCAAGTATCAAATGAGCTTTATACTAATAATTGGGATTTATCTTCAAAACGTGCAGTTGCCGTTGCAAGCGAAATGGAAAAAGCCCCTGGTTTTGATAAATCTCGTATGATGGTTGTAGGTCACGCAGAAACTAGGCCTCTTGTACCGAATGTGACTGATGAAGATCGCAAGCGGAATCGTCGTGTCGAAATATCTATCATGCAAGGTAAAGCTCACGAATCTGACCCTATTGATGTAAGACAATAAATCAATTAAAGTGAAACTTCATTAACACATGTAATGGAGTATAAAAATGAAAAAAGTTGATAAGTACAGCTATATGCCAGGTAATGGCGGCGGTGGCGATGACAATGATGATGGTAAAACGCAAGGTGAGTAACTTTGCCTCATTGGATTGATTCTGTCATTGTGACATTAGATCATAGCTGGGTGTTCATTCTGAGCCCGGCTATTTTTGTATTTTATCTTCGTAAAGATTGGCCCGCACTTTACTTTGCTGTTATCACGGCAGCCTTCTTCTTGTTCGGAACTCTTATTTATTCTGCTCTAAAAGCATTTGATGATATTTATGTGTGGCGCTATGTTGTGTGGGCTTTTAATGATATTGCTTGGATGGCCTTAATTGCCTACTTGGGGATTAAAGACAAAGTCTATTTATGGCAAAGTGCTTTAGGGCAACTGGTCGTTATAATGGCTCCCATATTACAGTTGTTTCGTTTAGTCGATCGTCATCTTTGGGACTTATCGTACAGCACCTATATGTATAAAACCCTGTTACCTTTAATCAATGTTGGTACAGTGGTTGTGTGTTATCTACCTCTTATTTACCTTTTCACCCGACGCCGGCAGCAGGCGTAAGCCATTCCTAAGTTAAAATTCCTGTGCTAGAATACTGTTTATAAAAACAGTATTAGTGTTGCGTTATGAAACTTTACATTGCCGAAAAACCGTCATTGGCGCGAGCCATTGCGGATGCACTGCCTAAACCTCATAAAAAACAGGATGGTTATATAGAGCTTGGTAATGGTGATTGTGTCTCTTGGTGTATAGGGCATTTACTTGAACAAGCCGAGCCAGATGATTACGACACAAGTTTTAAAAAGTGGCGATTCGAGCATTTACCTATTGTGCCTGAGCAATGGCAATTAAAACCTAAAGCAAAAACACGCAAACAACTCACCGTATTAAAAAAGCTTATTAAGCAGGCAAGCGTAATTGTTCATGCTGGCGACCCTGACCGTGAAGGCCAGCTATTGGTTGATGAAGTGATCGAGCAGGTCAAACTGAGCAAAGCCAAAAAACAGCAAATTCAACGACTATTAATAAGCGATTTAAACTTAAGTGCAGTTAAAAAAGCACTTAATAATTTAAAGTCGAATCGCGATTTTATTCCCTTGAGTGTGTCTGCATTAGCTCGCTCACGTGCTGATTGGTTATTTGGCATGAATCTAACTCGGGCTTATACGCTTGCTGGGCAAAAAGCAGGGTTTGGTAATGTGTTATCTGTAGGTCGTGTTCAAACACCTATTTTAGGTCTTGTTGTAAATCGTGATAATGAAATAGCTAACTTTGTAGCGAAACCTTTTTACGAAGTATTAGCTCATCTTGAAACTGAGCAGCAGCAAACATTTTCAGCTAAGTGGCAACCAAGTAAAGCATGCGAACCTTATCAAGATGAGGAGGGAAGAGTATTACATAGAGGGCTTGCTGAAAATGTTGTATCACGTATAACTAATCAACCAGCTAAAGTGGTTGACCTTCAGCAAAAACAAAAAAAACAACAAGCACCGTTACCTTATAATTTATCAGCTTTACAAATCGATGCGGCAAAAGCGTTTTCAATGCCTGCACAAAAGGTGTTAGATACCTGCCAAAGCTTGTATGAGCGTCATAAGTTAATTACTTATCCTCGTTCAGATAATCGCTATTTACCAAAAGAGCATCATAAAGATGCAGCGAGTATTATTGCTGCTATTGCTAATAATGAAGGCCAAGCAAGTGAAGCTTGCAAGCAAGCTGACACCAGCAAGCGGAGTAAATGTTTTAATGACAGCAAAGTTGCGGCACACCACGCTATTGTTCCTACCGAAAAACAACTTCGCTCAGCATCATTAAATAGTGATGAACAAAAAATCTATCGGTTGATCTGTCGTCATTATTTAATCCAGTTTTATTCTGACTATGTCTTTAACGAAACCAAAGTAACAGTCGAGATTGCTGGTGGACTTTTTAAAGCCGCTGCTAAGCAAGATGTTAGCTTAGGCTTCAAAACATTAATGGGCAAAACAGAGTTAAAAGATGAGCAAATCTTACCTGCTCTTGAAAAAGGTCAGCAGCTGCATTGTAATCAGGGGGACGTGGTAGACAAAATGACTACACCGCCAGCACATTTTACTGATGCTACCTTATTAAGTGCTATGACAGGCATCAGCCGCTATGTGAAAGACCCTGAGATTAAAAAGATCCTTAAAGAAACTGATGGACTAGGTACTGAGGCTACACGGGCAGGTATTCTCGAGCTTTTATTTAAGCGCCGCTTTTTAGAGCGTCAGGGTAAAAATATTTTAGCTACGGCAACAGGTAAAGCGCTTATTAGCACTTTACCTGAGCAGCTTGCTAGCCCTGACTTAACTGCTAAGTGGGAAGCATCATTAGGGAATATAGCTGAACAGCATATGAGTTATCAGCAATTTTTAACGCCATTACTGACTGAGTTACATGCTTTAGTTGATCAAGCCAAACAGTGCGACAGCCAAGTTTTTGCCCAATTACCAAAAACGCCGCAAAAGCGACGTTTTAAAAGAAAGTCTAAGCCTAGAGCTAGGTCAGCCTAAACTACTTTTTGTTAAATAGGGCAACCGCGGCATTACTCATTGCAGTTATCCCTGTAGGAAGCGCCTTTTTGTAATCAGGTGCAAACTTACTTGAATGTAAAGAAGGTAATGTTGCGCCAGATTGCATTGCAGCATCATATTGACTAGGTTCAACACCCCCTAACCAAAACAAAGTAATTGGTACATTTTGTTCTGTACGACCATAAAGGCCAAAGTCTTCACCAGCCATTACAGCTTCAGTTTCAAGTACATTGTCTTCACCAATCGCATTAGCAATCGCTGAACGTACTAAGTTGGTTTGAGTTGGATTATTGTATGTTGAAGGAATTGACTCATCTTCATGCACATATACTTCAGGTGCTAAACTTTTATCAAGTCCCGCACTTAATGCGATGCCTTTCGAAATTCGTTTGATCGCTGCAATTTGTTGTAAGCGAACTTCAGGGTTATAACTGCGCAGTGTAAGTTGTAGTTTTACTTCATCTGAAATGACATTGTGTTTGGAGCCACCGTGAATTGAGCCTACCGTGATCACTGATGGCTCTAGTGGTGACAATTCGCGACTAGTAATTGTTTGTAGTGCCAACACAATACGTGAAGCAATCACAACTGGATCTATTGTTGTGTGTGGATAGGCACCGTGACCCCCTTTACCTTTTACAGTAATATCAACAGAGTCAACACTAGCCATCGTGTATTCTGTTTTCATACTGACTTTACCAGCAGGAACACTGGCACTTACATGTAACCCAATAACATGATCTGGAGTAGGGTACTTAGTAAAAAGCCCTTCTTTAAGCATGGCTTTTGCACCACCACCTACTTCCTCTGCTGGTTGTGCGACCATCATTAAAGTACCTTGCCACTGATCTTTATGTGTCATTAACTGTTGAGCTGTGCCAATAAATGAACTCATGTGAATATCATGACCACAACCATGCATTACGCCAACGGTTGCACCAGCATCATTTGTTACAGTAACTTTAGAGGCATAGGGTTTACCAGTTTGCTCAACAATTGGTAATCCATCAGTATCAGTGCGGATCATTACTGTTGGGCCATCACCGTTTTTATAAATCCCAACAACGCCAAAACCACCCACGTTATCTGTAACAGTAAAGCCTAGTTGCTTTAATTTTTTTGCTAGCTTCTGGCCTGTTTGTTTTTCGTGGTAAGACAGCTCAGGAGATTGATGTAAATCTAAATAAAGCTTTTCAATCTCAGGCATGGTTTTTTGAAGGTTTAAATCTAGTGTTATTGCTTGCGCGAATGGACTAAGAAGTAACAAAGCTGCAGAAATAGTAGATAATTTCATAATGACCTCGACCCGTGGGGCTTGTAATTGTTATGTTTGCCACTATATAAAAACCTAAATACTTATATAGTGCAATCGATCAAATGAATAATATGATAAAACTTACCCAGCAAAATTTGCAGCAAGCATTGGGTGAAACGTCCGCTGAAAAATTAGTATTACTTACTTTTTACTCTTCGCAAAACCCAGAGTGTCATCAGCAAGCTGCTATTTTAGAAAAAATCGCACATGAATATGGTGAGCATTTATTAGTAGCAACATTAGATTGTGATGTTGAGCAGGCACTTGCAGGACAACTTGCACAGCAAATCGGTTTACAAGCATTACCTACACTTGTGATGTTAAAAGATTCAGCGCCTGTAGATATGTTACCTGGCGCTCAAACAGAGCAGCAAATTCGGGATGCGCTAGCCAAACATTTACCAGCTCAAAACGAGTTATTACTAGAGCAGGCTAAGCAAGCGTTAATTAATCAAGACCTAAACAATGCCTTTAACTATGCAAAGCAGGCTTATGAGCTTGATCCAAATCATACGCGTGTAAAGTTAGTTTTAGCTGATATCTGCATTCAAATTCATAAATTGGAAGATGCACAAGCATTATTAGATTCGGTTGCTGAAAGTGAACGTGATGCGTATTTCACAAATATTCAAGCAAAGTGTGAACAAGCATTAGCTGCAACAGATTCACCAGAAATAAAAGCACTGCAAGATAAAGTTGAAAAATACCCAAATGATTTAGAGATAAAAGTAGAACTAAGTAATGCTCTTAATAGTGCGGGCCGTAAAGAAGAAGCTTTAGAGATGTTATTTAATGTACTTAAAAAAGATCTTAACTACGCAGATGCAAAACCAACCTATCTAGAAATTATCGCTTCATTACCTGATGGTGATGCCTTGGCATCTAAGTATCGCCGTAAGTTATATAGTATCTTGTACTAATTCAGAGTTGATTGATAAAGGCGCCATTAAAATTAGTGGCGCTTTTTTTATTTAAAAACTTGCGTATTACCTAATATCGATAATACTTAAGATCCTCTCGAGAAAAGTTGGCTGTATTTTGTACAGTAAACTGTGTTTTTTACTGCCTTTAGCTTGTTTTTTGCGCGAAAGGTAAGTTTTTAGTAGTTTTCTACAAAAAGTGCTTGCGTTAATTCTTCGCATCCCTATAATGCGCATCCAATGACACGGCGGGCAGCAACGAAAGACGCTGAACAACGTAGCAGAGAGTTAAGTAAAACTTCGGTTTAAAACGGTCTAAAAAGAAAGTTTAAAATTAAGTGTTGACTCGAAAAATTAAGGATGTATTATACGCATCCCTAGCGACAACGTCGCAACGTTCTTTAACAATATAAAGCAATCATCTGTGTGGGCACTCGTACAGATTGAGTTCTAACAGCAGATTCTAGTTCGCTAGATGACGCAAACAAATTTAGAGTCTCAATTGAACTGAGTGACCAACGGAAACAAGTTTACTTGTTTCAGCACAGTCAATTCGATTCGAAAGAATCAAAATTCAGAATTCATTGAGCATGTCCTTCGGGACAGAAAAAACTTTTAATTGAAGAGTTTGATCATGGCTCAGATTGAACGCTGGCGGCAGGCCTAACACATGCAAGTCGAGCGGAAACGAAGAGGTGCTTGCACCTCTGGCGTCGAGCGGCGGACGGGTGAGTAATGCTTGGGAATATGCCTTATGGTGGGGGACAACAGTTGGAAACGACTGCTAATACCGCATGATGTCTACGGACCAAAGTGGGGGACCTTCGGGCCTCACGCCATAAGATTAGCCCAAGTGGGATTAGCTAGTTGGTGAGGTAATGGCTCACCAAGGCGACGATCCCTAGCTGGTTTGAGAGGATGATCAGCCACACTGGGACTGAGACACGGCCCAGACTCCTACGGGAGGCAGCAGTGGGGAATATTGCACAATGGGCGCAAGCCTGATGCAGCCATGCCGCGTGTGTGAAGAAGGCCTTCGGGTTGTAAAGCACTTTCAGTAAGGAGGAAAGGTTAAGTGTTAATAGCACTTAGCTGTGACGTTACTTACAGAAGAAGCACCGGCTAACTCCGTGCCAGCAGCCGCGGTAATACGGAGGGTGCGAGCGTTAATCGGAATTACTGGGCGTAAAGCGTACGCAGGCGGTTTGTTAAGCGAGATGTGAAAGCCCCGGGCTCAACCTGGGAACTGCATTTCGAACTGGCAAACTAGAGTGTGATAGAGGGTGGTAGAATTTCAGGTGTAGCGGTGAAATGCGTAGAGATCTGAAGGAATACCGATGGCGAAGGCAGCCACCTGGGTCAACACTGACGCTCATGTACGAAAGCGTGGGGAGCAAACAGGATTAGATACCCTGGTAGTCCACGCCGTAAACGATGTCTACTAGAAGCTCGGGTCTTCGGACTTGTTTTTCAAAGCTAACGCATTAAGTAGACCGCCTGGGGAGTACGGCCGCAAGGTTAAAACTCAAATGAATTGACGGGGGCCCGCACAAGCGGTGGAGCATGTGGTTTAATTCGATGCAACGCGAAGAACCTTACCTACACTTGACATACAGAGAACTTACCAGAGATGGTTTGGTGCCTTCGGGAACTCTGATACAGGTGCTGCATGGCTGTCGTCAGCTCGTGTTGTGAGATGTTGGGTTAAGTCCCGCAACGAGCGCAACCCCTATCCTTAGTTGCCAGCGATTCGGTCGGGAACTCTAAGGAGACTGCCGGTGATAAACCGGAGGAAGGTGGGGACGACGTCAAGTCATCATGGCCCTTACGTGTAGGGCTACACACGTGCTACAATGGCGCATACAGAGTGCTGCGAACCTGCGAGGGTAAGCGAATCACTTAAAGTGCGTCGTAGTCCGGATTGGAGTCTGCAACTCGACTCCATGAAGTCGGAATCGCTAGTAATCGCATATCAGAATGATGCGGTGAATACGTTCCCGGGCCTTGTACACACCGCCCGTCACACCATGGGAGTGGGTTGCTCCAGAAGTGGATAGTCTAACCTTCGGGAGGACGTTCACCACGGAGTGATTCATGACTGGGGTGAAGTCGTAACAAGGTAGCCCTAGGGGAACCTGGGGCTGGATCACCTCCTTATACGATTTAGAACTTATTTGTTCGTAGTGTCCACACAGATGATTGTT